>DASTQK010000359.1:0-9055 GCA_035761765.1 Rubrobacteraceae bacterium | reverse complement strand
CTCATCGCAGCGCTTCCAGATGGCGTTCTGCAGGGACTTGGAGGTCGCGACGGGCCTCGCGGCGCGACCCACGATGAGCTCCGGGGTCTCGTCGTCGCGCATCTTCAGGTAGCGACGGACGGCTTCGACCGTCTCTTCGGGGAGGCGGAGGGCGCGGGGTGCGAGGTGGGAGCCGGGACCGCCGAGCTGTACCTGGGCGACCTCCAGGTCCACGTCGCTCTTGAGGAGGCCCCGGATCTCGCTGACCGTCACCCCGGTGTCGAGCATGAGCCTTATGACGGCGGCGTCGCGAGCGTCGTCACGCTCTCTTACGGGGAAGGAGAGGAGCTGGGCGGCCTCGTCGTCCTCGAGGAAGGTGATCCTCTGGTCGAGCGGCTGGTGCATCGGTTCTATGGGGTCGAGGTCGAGCCCGGCGTCGGTGCTCGTCCTCACCCAGTCGAGGAAGCGTCTGACGGCCGCGTCCTTGCGGTAGACCGTGAAGCGCTTGCGGTTCTCGCCGAGCAGGCGGTTGCGGAACTCCATCACGCTGCCGGCGCCCACGTCCTCGACCTCCCTCACGCCCTTCTCGGCGAGGAAGCGCGCGAACTCCTTCAGGTCCGCCTCGTAGAACTCGGCGGTGCGCGGGCTCGTGTTCGGATCGTCCGAGAGGTGGGCGGCGAACTCCTCGATCAGGCCGTCGATGTTCATGGGCTTCATTCTAAGCTCTCAGCGTTCAGCAATCAGCGATCCTCGATAGATCGAAGTTTCCAGACGCCAGGAGAGCGACTCCATCAACACTGTTGTCCTTGTGTCATCCTTCTCGAAGGCATCCGGCCTCTTGACGGTGGAACAAGCTGACCGCCGAGAGGTGGGCGGCTGGCTGCTACCGACGGAGGAGGTGGCGTTCGATAGTGTCGTGGGCGGCGTTGATCTCGGCGGTGATCCTCTCGGCCCGGGCGCGCTCTCCGGGCTCGGAGAACCGGTCTGGGTGGTAGCGCTTGACGAGCTCCCGGCGTTTTCTGTCCACCTCTATTATGGAGGTGCCAGGCATCAGATCGAGCCGGTTGTAGGCGGCGAGCACGTCGGGCGGGTATCTTCTGGGAAACGTCGAGGTGGGTCGCCACCCGTCGGAGCGTTCTCCACTCGCCCGGGTCTGGCGCTGCTCCTCGGCGTTACGCCACTCCTCGGCGGCGCCCCGCAGGGCGGCCTCGAAGGCGCTCCTGAGGGTCTCGGTGCGTTCGCGTCCGGTACGCAGGGTCTCGCGGAAGCGTTCGTCCTCCTGGAGATTCGAGACCAGGCCCCGGGCGAGACGCCCGAGGCGGCGCGGGATGCTCACCGATCGCGGTTCTCCCCGGCATCCAAGTAGTCTTCCGAGAGCGGGCCGGGGTGGCGAAGGATCTGGGTGTCGTCCTCGTCTGTGGGCTCGATCACCTGCGTCTGTTCCTCGGGGTCGTCCGCGGGTGCGCCGGGGGGGAGGTCGGTCGTAGTCGAGTAGCTGGCCTGGTCCTCGGATGGCTCCCCGGACAATCCGAAGAAGTCCCGCACACGCTCGACGTCCTCGAGGCCCGAGCGGGAGGTGGAGATCTTGCGTTCTTCTTCTGAGATGCCGAAGTCGCGGGCCTCGCGGGCCTTGCGTATCTCGGCCTCGTAGGAACGGATGACCTCTTCGGTCTTCTCCTTGAACTCCTGGATGCGGCCCTCGCTGAGCTCTATCTCGGAGTTGAGCCTGGACTCCCGAGCCCTGGTGGAGCTTGCCAGGTCATCCAGGTCTATGCCGGCGGCCTCGAGCGTTCCACGCACGATGCGGACCGCGGCGGGGCGCGGCACCTCCGGCGGCAGGTTCTTTATGACCTCGGCAGCCCGCTCTACGGTGAACCCCCGCGACTCCACCGCCTCTTCCCCCCTCTCCCTCACGCCGACCTCCTCATCCGAGTAGATCGCGGTCTCGCTCTCTCCTTCCAGGTTTCCGGAGAACACTCGGGAGAAGAAGCCCCCTCGCGTCGTCGTCGGCCGGTCCTCGCTCATCGTACGGACAGCCTCTGCGTCGTGGGCAGGGTCTCGACGCTGCGCGTCACCTCATCCAGGCTCCTGCGGAAGTACGCAACCCTCTCCTTGAGGTGCACAAGCCCAGGCTCGAGCGAGCCCGGAGAGAGGTTCGTATCAAGAGCAAGAAGCTCCCCGCGCAGGTTGCCGAGCAGGCTCTCCGCCCCCTCGAGTTGCGCGTTGATCATGCTTATGCCATCGAGGATGCCTTCGCCCGAGGCTAGCTCCTCGCGCCTCCCTGCCAGGGCACTCTCCAACGGCGCCCTCAAGGGAGAGCCCTCATCTAGCTCCGCCAGATCCCTCTGCAGGCCCTCGATGCGGCGCGCTATCTCACGCCGGTCGATGCTCTCCAGGTACCTCCTGAGGGCAGCCCGCCGCCTGGCAAGCCGAGCAGCACCCTCGACCTCGCCGACGATGCTGAAGACGTCCTCGTCCAACAAAGGCCTGTACTCCTCCGGCAAGAGCTCCCAGCTCTCAAGGAGCCCTCTCTGGAGCGAGACGAGGCGCTTCATCTGCGGTGTAGCGATGCGGTCCTCGCGCGCCACCCGTCCGAGCTCGCGCTCGTTCTCGCGCGCCGCCCGCCACAGCTCCTTGCGCCTGTTACCCTCCCGGTCGAGGAGCCGCCTGCCTGTGACGAGCGCGCCGATGCCGAGGATCGCGGCCAGAGAGTAAGCGTCTCCCACGAACGCCAGCGTACCGAATCCTGTGAATGCCCCGAAGGGGGCCAGGCGCATCAGGAGCTGCGAGCTGCTTCGTCTTCTAGCCACGGGGTCTCTCCTCTTCCTCGGGTGGCTCTTCGGCAGGCACTTCGGCCGTCTGCTCGGCGGCCTCCTGTTCGGAGGGCGCGGCTTCGAGAGATTCGGCGTCACGCAGGCCCATCTGGAGCTCCATCATCTCGAGCTCGCGCTCGGCGTCGAGGCGCTTTATGTCCAACTCGGCGGCGGCGATCTGGCGCTCCGTCTCGCTGGTGCCGAGCTCACCGACGGCCTGGGCTTCGTAGGACGACTGCCGGATCGCCTGTCTGGCCCTCTCCAGGTCCCTGGACGAGTCGGATAGGGAGACGCTCGAGCGGGCCTCGTTGGCCATCCGCAGCGCCCTGGCGCGCTGGTGTTCCTCCATGAGGGCTGCTCGCTCGCGCACGACGTCGTTGTAGCGGCGCTCCTGCTCGCGGAAGGCCCGCTCCATCTCCTCGGAGTTCTGGCGGGCCTCCTCGAGGCGGCCCTCGATCTCGGCCAGAGAGGTCTGGGCCTCCTGCTTCTGCTGGACTACCTCGATGGCGGCCTCCCGCTGTCCCCTGGTGGCCAGCTCGCGGGCCTGGCGCTCTTTGGCGGCCACGACCTTCTGCTTTGTCGCGGCGTCGTTGGTGAGCATCTTCTCGTAGGCCATCGTGCGCGCGGCGGCCACCTGCAGCTTCTTGAGGTTGTTCAGCTCGTCCTGTACGGCGTTCTCGAGCAGTATCTCCGGGTTGCGCTGCTCTACCCCGGAGAGTAGCCGTCCGAAGAAACCGCGGATCGCCCTGAAAAATCTACCCATAGTAAGCCGCCTACCCCCGGCAAATGACTGCAATACGCTGCCGATTATAGCATCGGTACGTAGAGCCCCCGATGCGGGTTTCAGCGCGCGGCGCGGTAGCGGCGCGCGGCGGGCGGCGTGCCCCTGCCGGCCATGACTATGGCGCTCGGGGACTCGACCTCGAAGGCCGCCTCGAGCGCCTGCCCGGCGGCCACGAGCAGGTCTTCAGCGGAGCGGGCGTCGCGCGGGTAGATAGCCGCCCCCGCCCGCGTCTCCTCGGCCCCGAGCGAGCTCGCCGCAGCTAGAGCGCGCCTCGCCGCGCTCTCGACGCTCCGATCATCGACCCCGCTCAGGACGACCCCGAAGACAGTGCCCTCGCCGAGCAAGATGGGCTCCCCGATTCGCGCCCGCACCCGCTCGAGGAGGAGCTCCACGTCCTCGACCCTGCGTCCCGGGTCGACCAGGATGACGGCGACCTGCACCCCCCTGCGCGCCGCGAGCTCTTCCTCGACCCTCCCGAGGAGCATCGAGCCGTCCTCGTCCGTCGCGTAGTCCTCCGCCTCATAGGCGCTAAAAAAACTGCGCGACACCGCGACCAGAAAGACCCCCGTCAGGCCCACGGCGCTCAGCCTGTAGAAGACCAGCGCCGCGTCCTCGTTATTCGTCGTGTCGTTGAGCAACCCCGGCATCACCGCCAACGCGTAGCAGAAGAGCACGGCCAAGAGGGCGGCGAGCGTTATCCTCCAGGACCCGTGCAGCGCCGACGCCAGCAGTAGCGGGAAGAAGAGCACGTATAGCTCGCTCGACACCCCGCCGGAGACGAAGACCATCATCGCGACGAGGGCCGCGTACAGCGCGTAGGCCCCTACGCAAAACCCCCCGGAGAACTGCGCCGTGGGCAACAGCAGCAAGGCCACCGCCGCCGTGACCCCGACCGAGACCACCAGATACAGCAGTATAAAGGAGACCGCCGGTTCGTAGGAGGCGCTGTGCACCAGCAGCAGCGAGGCAACGACCAGCGCGAGGTACAGCAGCGAGAACGCCTTGAGGCTGCGGGCGCTGCGCCGATGGCTAACTCTACCGTTCACGTTCGGAGTATCATACGCACATAAACGCGCCCACGCTACCGGAGGCAGAATCGTGCTAGATAGGGGCAATGACGCCGACAACCCTTACGCGGCGATGGAAGGTTATAGCGTCTACGACGTTTCGGGAACCGAGGTCGGGCGGGTCGAAGACACGATCTACGACGCCCCAAGCGACGTTCTAAAGTACGTCGTTGTGGCAGGCCGCCCCATCCCCGCCGAGGTGGTCGAGGTGGATCCGGACGCGGAGCGCGTCTCCTTGCCCTTCGACCGCGAGACCGTCGAGACCGCCCCGAAGATGCAGCCCCTCTCGGGCGAGTTCGACGCGGCCGTCCACGAGCACTACGGTATACAGGGTTAGTCCCGCTACGAATGGCGCGAGCCCCTTACCCTCCGGGCGCTTCATCCCCGCAGGATCTAACCTCGCGTACGCGAAGCCTCCAGGGACGCGTATCCCGGCGTCTGGACGCCCTCTGTCGCTCCGGCATGGTACGCGTGGGGTTGATGGCGCTCCTGTTGCTCGTCGCCGGCTGCACCGCTGGCGATGGATCGGAGACCACCGGCGCCTCCGAGGAGTTGCAGGTGATGCGTATCTCCTCCGGAAAATCGGGGCAGGGGCCGCAACGCCCGCGGGCGGTGGTGGCTCCTTCCGCAAGAGTCCTGTCGGAGGCCATCGGCGCCAACGTCCCCGCATCAGGGAGCGGGACGTACCTCGCGGCTTACTGGGGCGAGAAGCCTACTGGCGGGTACTCGATGTCCGTGCGATCAGCACGCCTCGAAGGGGACAGGGTGACGGTCCGGCTCTCCCTGAAGGAGCCGCCGCGCGACGCGATCGTGACCCAGGCTCTCACCTACCCGTACACCGTGGCGGTGATCCGAAACCTGAGCCCTGCGGGCAAAGCGTTCTCCTTCGCAGACGAGAGAGGCCGCGAGCTCGACTGGCCGGTCCGGCGCGCGGGCGGATAGAAGCTCTTGGGGCCGCGGGCGCCCGCGCGTATAATCCCCGCGTGGCCGAGAGCGTGGACGTGCGGGGCAGGATCGAGGATCTGCGCGAGCAGGTACGCTACCACAACCGCCGCTACCACATAGAAGACGCGCCGGAGATCTCCGACGCCGAGTACGACGCGCTCTACGCGGAGCTGGAGGCCCTCGAAGCCGAGCACCCCGAGCTCGTCACGCCTGACTCTCCCACGCAGAGGGTTGGCGGCGAGCCGCTCGAAGGGTTCGAGGAGGTCCGCCACGCCGTCCCGATGCTATCTCTAGCCAACGCCCGCAAGACCGAGGATCTGAGAGAGTGGGACGCCCGCGTCAGGCGGCTTCTCGGGCCAGATGAGGAGCCCCGCTACGTCACCGAGCTCAAGATAGACGGGCTCGCGGTCTCGCTCCGCTACGAGAACCGGCGGTTCGTGCGGGGCGCGACGCGCGGTAACGGGATGGTCGGCGAGGACGTGACCCAGAACATGCGGACCGTGCGGGCCATACCCGACCGGCTCGACGATGAGCCGCCCGAGGTGCTCGAGCCACGGGGCGAGGTATTCATGCGGCTCGCGGACTTCGAGAAGCTCAACCGGCGGCAGGAGGCCGAGGCGAAGCCCCCCTTCGCCAACCCGCGCAACGCCGCAGCCGGGTCCATCCGGCAGCTGGACCCCAGGATCACGGCTTCGCGGCCTCTGACCATCTTCCTCTACGGCGTCGGCGAGGGCGGCGAAGCGTACGAGAGCCACTCCGCCATGCTCGACGCTCTGAAGAGCTACGGGTTGAGGGTCAACCCTTGCCGGGTTCACGACTCCATAGAGACCGTCATCGATGAGTGCGAGCGCCGCGCCGCCGAGCGGGAGTCGCTCCCGTACCAGATCGACGGCGTCGTAGTGAAGGTGGACTCGCGCGAGCAGCAGCGCGCCTTGGGAACGGTAGCGAGGGCCCCACGCTGGGCCATAGCGTACAAGTTCGAGCCGCTCGCGGGCCGAACGCAGCTCCTGGACGTTATCGTCAACGTCGGGCGCACCGGGGCTCTCACGCCGCAGGCGCTGCTAGAGCCGGTCAACATCGGCGGGGTGACCATCTCGCGCGCTACGCTGCACAACGAAGACTACATAAAGGAGAAGGGAATCCTCATCGGCGACACCGTCGTCGTCGAGCGGGCGGGGGACGTGATCCCGCAGGTAGTCCGCCCCGTTACCGAAGATCGCGACGGCGACGAAAAAGTCTTCGAGATGCCCACGCATTGCCCCGTCTGCGGGGAGCCGGTCTCGCGACCGGAGGGCGAGGCCGTCACGCGCTGCGTCAACGCCCGATGCCCGGCGCAGGCGCTCGAGCACATCATCCACTGGGCCTCCAAGGGGGCGATGGACATAGAGGGGCTCGGGGAGAAGGTCGCCACCCGCTTCTTCGACCTCGGCCTCATAAAGGACCCCGCGGACATATATCATCTGGAGGCAAAGGAGATATCACCCCTCGAAGGTTTCGGCGAGAAGAGCGCGGAGAACCTGGTGCGGGCCATCGAGAGGAGCAAGGAGCAGCCCTTCCCGCGCGTTCTGTTCGCGCTCGGCATCCGGCACGTCGGGTCGGTGACGGCGGAGCTCATAGCCGAACGCTTCAGCGGCGAGGACCTCTTGCGCGGGGTGAGCGTGGAGCAACTCGTCGAGATCAACGGCGTAGGAGGGGTCGTCGCAAGGGCGGTGGCCGAGTACTTCACCCTTGAAGATAACAGGGATCTGGTGGAGCGCCTGATGCGGGTCGGACTGCACTTCGAGAGGGTGAGGACAAAGCCCTCCGGCGGCCCGCTCGCGGGCAAACGGATCGTCATTACCGGTACCTTGAGCCGGCCGCGTGGCGAGTACGTCGAGCGGCTCGAGGCTGCCGGCGGCACCTTCACCTCGTCGGTCAGCAAGAACACCGATTACGTGCTCGCCGGCGGGGAGGCGGGATCGAAGCTGGACCGTGCCCGTGAGCTGGGCATACCGGTCATCGACGAGGCGGGATTCGAGGAGCTGGTCTCCTAGGCCTTGTTCTGCTTCGAGAGGTAGAGGAGCCAGGCCGATGGGGGCCCCAGAGCGAAGATCACGTGGTAGCTCGCGAGGCGCCAGATCAGGAGGGCGGCCGCTGCCCCGCCGCCCACGCTGAGTCCAAGCGCCGCCTCCATGAAGCCGGATCCCCCCGGCGTCGGGAAGAGGTGCGCGACCAGGGTGACGCTGGTCAGGATCGCGAGGTTGGCGAGCAGACCGGTTTCGACGCCGTAGAGCTCGAGCAGCAGCCAGAAGAGGACGAAGCCGCTGAACCAGCCCGCCGCTACCACCACGTTGATCACAAGCCAGGTCGAGAGGGCCATGTTCCTGAAGGCAATGGCGCTTCGATAGTAGTCACGCGCCATCCCGCGTAGCCGCGGCGCAAACCGCTCCAGAGACGGCCACCCGGAGAGCGAAAGGATCAGGCGCACCACCGGGCGCGGGTAGCGGGTCAGGATAACGGCACCGACGATAGCCAGGGCGGCGGTCGCGAAGGCCGCGAACTCGGGACCGGGGGGAAGCCGGAGGGTGTCGGAGTAGATCAGGTACCCGAGGCTCAGGGGCACCGCCCAGGCAAAGAAGATCATGTCGAAGATATAGACCTGGATGGCGACGCCGACGCCTTTCCCGAACGGCACGCCGAGGCGCCTGAGTGCGAGGGCGACGGCCGGACCGACGGCGACGTTGCCGGGGGTCACGGAGGCCACGAACATGGAGGTGAGATGCACGAGAACCGCGGAGCGAAAAGGCAACGCTATCTGCTGGTTGCGGCACAGAAGCCAGATCCTCGCTGGGTCCATGACGAACCACTCCGCGAAAAACGCGAGCACGCAGAGCGCCGCTATCAGGAGGCTCGGGTCGCGCACCCTGTAGGTCTCGATCCTGAAGATATCGGCCCCCGCCACCAGGTAGAGACCCGCAAAGCCGAGCGCGAGCCCAAGCACGAAGACGACTACCGCGCGTACCATCACGCTCTCGCCGGGCCCTCTAGGCGCCATCTTCGCCGAACTCGGCATAGCGGACGACGTAGTGGGCGAGCCGCTCGCTCGCGGACGCGGGCTCCAGCTCGCGACACCTCCGGGCGACTTCTTCGAGCAGCGCCGGGTCGAGGGCGTAACGCCGCACCTCCCGCAGGAGCTCTTGTGGGCTCCTCACGTAGCGTCCGAGACCCCTCCCCTCGACGAGTCTGGCGACACCGACCTCGTTGAGCCCCGCGTAGCCGGTGACGAGCGCGGGACGCCCGACCACTACCGCTTCGTAGACCGAGGCCGGTCCAGCCTTGCCGACGAAGACGTCGCTCGCGGCCAGGTAGGTGGCCATGTCCTCGACGTAGCCTTCTATCCTGAGCGCGTTCTTGCCCGTCTCGAGCGTCCGCAGCTCCTGTTTCAGTAGCTCGTTCCGGCCTGCTATGACCACCACCTGCAACGGGAC
>DASTQK010000358.1:0-13094 GCA_035761765.1 Rubrobacteraceae bacterium | reverse complement strand
CGAAGGCCGAGACGTGGTCCTCGCCGACCTCTTTGAAGGTGAGCTTGAAGAAGTCCACGAGCCCGAGGTTCTCGGCTACAGGCACCTCGGCCTGGTTGCCTCTCTCCTCGGCTCGCTTGAGTATCTGTTTGCCGGGTATCTTCAACTTGGTCTCCCCCAGGGTGCGCACGTTCTCGCCTGCCCTTGAGTCTACCCGGCGATGGTGATCGTTCTAACCTCTCGCGCTCAGGCTGCCTGGGTAGCGCGCCCCGGCGGCTCGCCGTCTGGGGAGCGACGAGGGATATGTTCATATATGCTGTGCGCCGTGCTGCGGAGGGCGTATGATTGGTTCTCGGGGCTGAACCTGGCCCAGAAGGCGCTCGCGCTGCTCTTTGCCGGGCTCTTTCTGTTCTCGCTCTCCTACCTCCTAACCACCACCGTGCTGTCATTGGCGGCTGGCGACCGGGCCGACTCCCCCGTCGAGGAAGGCGCCGTCCCCAGCACCGGGACCCCCGCCAGCTCCGCAAGCGCCGAAACTACGATCCCCGACAACAGGTTGAGCGTCGCCGGCGCGCGCTGGGAAGGCCAGAAGGCCGTGGTGCAGGGGACCTGGAAGGGGGATGTCTCCTCCGTGCACTGCGACCTCCTGGAGGGGGGCGCCTCTGGAAGGCCCACACGGTGGTGGGATCGCTCGGTGGGGACGCGGATGGACTGGTCGGATCGCACCTTCATTCAGGAGTTCCTCGCGGCCGAAGGAGGAGGGGGGTCACTCGGGCCAGAGGCTAGCTACGGCGTGGTGTGTTCGGCCCAGTTCTCCGGCGGCTGGTCGGTTAGCGATAGCACCCCGGTGGAAGGCGCGCCTCCCGGCTGAGGCGGCCCGGTATGGGGTCCTAGCCGCCGAGAGTGATCGAGAAGAGTCCGTACACGAGCGCGAAGGTCGCCAGCGCGACCGTCAACGAGGCGGAGAGTTGCGCCCAGGCGGGCAACCTCCCCAGCTTCTTCCCCAACGGTCCGAACAGGATCCTGGCGCTCGCCTCCAGCCGGTCCAGCAGGCGGGCGACCGGGTAGAACTCGCCGGCGATCAGGGCGAGTCCCAAGATGGCCGTTCCCCAGCCCAGGACGGGCAGCCATCCAAAGAAGGCGCTGAAGACGACGAGCGTGGCGCCCCCCACGAGGTGCAACAGGTGCGCCGGGTGGAGCCTGCTACGCCCTCTAGCCCGGCTCTGGCGAAGCCGGTAACGCTCCCTGAAGCGGAGACCCGGCCTGCTGCTCGCGAAGATCCGCCAGCTCGTCTTGATACGCCCGATCATGCTCTGTAACCCGTGCTCACGCCGCTGTCAGGAGATCTTAGCACGCCGTTGGGATCCTGGACCTCACGGTTCAACCGCCTTCCGCGTTGCTTACAGTAGCATGAGGCTGCGCGTTCTAGGATGGCACGTGGGTTCTATGAGGGTGCCTTTCTCCGCGTCCCGGGTCGTGAGGTTGGCTCCGTAGTAGGGTTCACGGTGCTTCTCCCGCGTATCGCCCCGTGCTTCTGCCGACGACCGCGTAGAGCGGGTCGCTGAACAAGCGGCGGGGGCTACGATCGAGACCGCGTACGTCTTTCCAGTTCCCCGCCTCCCGGAGGTAGCGCTCCACAAGCTTCATGTGGCCCCGGTCGTCGAGCTGGTGCCAGACGGCTATCGCCTTGGTCGGAAAGCAGCGATTGGAGTACGAGATTACAAGGGGAGCATCGATCTTGAGCACCCTTCCGACCTCGCGCAGCACCTCTACGGGTTGGGTCAGGTAGTCTATCGAGACGCAGATGCCGCATCCGTCGAACTCCTCGTCCGCGAACGGTAGCCGGGGCTCCGCATTGAGGTTCCAGACGACGTAGGAGTCAAGCCTCTCGTTGCGGCGTAGCTCGGCCTCGTTCATCCCGAGACCGACGACGCGCCGGTAGTCAAGTCCGGGCGGCAGGTGGGAGACCCAGCTGCTCATGAGGTCCAGGATCTCGCCGCCGGGCGGGAAGAACTCACGATATAGCTGGGTGACGGCGGCGATGGCGTACTGGTCTATGTGGGTGACGAGACGCGGCAGCAGGTAGAACTCCTCGTCGGGCGCCTCGTCGTAGCGCCTGAAGGCTTCCTCCGGCAACGGCTGCAGGTTGTGCTCGTTCTCGGCCATGAGATAGAGATTAACCTACAGGGCGAGGTACGTGATACCTGCTACCTCGACCCCCCCCCAAGCCGCCTTTCGAGGTTCGCCCTGACCTCGGGCCACTCGTCATCGACGATGCTGTAGTAGGCCGAGTCGCGGTAGCGGCCTTCGGGCAGGATCATGTGCTTGCGGAATACGCCTTCGAATTGCGCGGGGAGTGCCGCGAGAGCCGCTCGAGACCGCTCGTTGCGCGCGTCGGTCTTGAACTCGACGCGCACGCAGCCTAGAGCGCCAAAGGCGTGCTCGAGCATGAGCAGTTTGGCCTCGACGTTCGCGCCGGTCCTCCAGCAGGATGGCGCGAGCCAGGTCCAGCCGATCTCCAGGCCCCGGTGCGCCGGCCTGAGCGCGAGATAGCGGGTGCTGCCGATGGGCTCTCCGCTCCCGGCATCCAGCGTCGCGAACGCGACCTCATCACCACGCTCCGACGCCGCGAGCGCCACCTCGAACCAGGAATGGAAGGCGCCGCGGGTCTCCGACGCGTCGACCGGCAGGTACCGCCAGATCCTCGGGTCCCGAGCGGCCCGGAAGAGACCTTTCTCATGGCGAGGCTCGAGCGGCTCGAGGACGACGAGCGAACCTTCTAGCCGGCGCGCAACGTTCCCCCACACTAGGGGTCAGAGCAGTCGCGGCGGTAGCCGCAGTTGGGGCAGACGAGCTTGCAGTGCAGCCCGTACATCTCGGAGCCGCAGATCTCGCAGTCCTCGCTCGAAGGCTCCAGCGCCTCGGTAACTTCCTGCTGCGCCCGCTCGTCGGTCATCAAGAAGAGTATAAGGGGGCGCAGCTCTTCCGGCACCACCGGGCTCAACCCGAGCGGGGACCGTTCCTCTGCGCCGGACGGTACCGGATGAGGTCGGAGATGCGGTCTGCGCTCAGGGTCTTGAGCGCGCTGTAGGAGAGCACCTTCTGGGCCTGGCGCAGCGTGGCCGCCAGGGCCTCGGTCAGAACACGCAGGGTCGAGAGGCTCTGCTGGAGCTCGGAGATCCTCACCGGAAGCAGCTGCGCCCGTGCGTCGAGGTCGGAGAGGCCCTTCTCCAGCTCACCGGTGCGCCGCGCGAGGTCTGCGACCTCCTCGGTGAGGCGCTGGTTCAGGACGGAGCGGGCGCGGCGCAGCCGGAGATACGCCCGCAAAGCGCCGACGGCGGTCGCCACGGAGAGAGCCGCTCCGACGAGGATCAAGATCAAGAAGACGGTGCCCATCGTGGGCAAAGGTAGCATGCCTCCATAGCCCTTTACAAACCATTGACCGGTGGTAAACTCTGGCTCGCGACGCGGGGTGGAGCAGTCTGGTAGCTCGTCGGGCTCATAACCCGAAGGTCGCAGGTTCAAATCCTGCCCCCGCTACTACCAAGTAGGCCCCGATCTCTCGGGGCCTACTTGCTTTCGGCGAGCAGGACGGTCGCGGCGGCGGTGAGCTGGATCATGGATCGCAGGTACGAGATGTTGAGCTTGTCCACGGTGTCGCAGGGTTTGTGGTAGCAGGGGTAGCCGTCGTAGACGGCGCCGTCGGTCAGGACCGCCGCCGGGAGCCCTGCGTCCCAGAACGGCTCGTGGTCGGAGCGGCCCAGGCAGACCTCCCTGAGCTTTATCGGTGAGCCTATCTCTCGGGCTGCTCGAGAGAAGGCGTCGTCGATGGAACCCGCCCGGTCACAGGTCCCGAGCACCGCGTCGAAGCGGCCTTCTTCGTAGGCGATCATGTCACTCTGCAGGGCTCCGATGATGGCCTTCTCGCCCTCCCGTTCCCGGATGGCGCTAACGGTGCTCCCGACGTGGTGGGAGCTCCCGAAAAGGCCGACCTCCTCGAGATCGTAGGCGGCGAAGTGGACGGTGTGCTCGGGGTCCAGCTCCTCGAGCGCCTCCGCAATCAGCAGGATCGAGGTCAGGCCGCTGGCGTCGTCGTTGGCCCCGGGGTTGTGCACGGAGTCGAGGTGCGCCGTCACCCACAGGTGTTTGCCACCCTCCTCTCCTCGCAGAATCGCCTCCACGTTGAAGCCGCGCAGGCCGCCAGCCTCGAACTCGCGGATGCGCGCCGGTATGCCTATCTCCTCGAAGGAAGAAGCCATGTACTCGGCCGCCGCTCTCCTACCACTCTCGCTCCCGCGCTCCGAGATGGTGAGGTCGCGATCACCGTCGGAGACGGGCACCTCTCCCGTCAGGCGCGCCAGGTGCCTGCGGATAGAGCTTTCGTCTACCCCGGCAGCAGCTCTCTCGGCGACGACCTCAGGCTCCGCGTTCGAAGCCTCTCCGCCTGTCACTGCGCTCCCGCAGCCGGGCAGCGCCGCGAGTGCGCAAACCAGAAGGATCTGGAGAGTGATCCTGCCTCTACTCGTCGTGGGCCCTCGCCGCCTTCGCTCCCGTCGCTTTCGATCATAACCGAAGCCTGCACGCAGCAACGGCGCGGTTTGGGGACGCGCTGAGCTCGAAGACCGAGCCCGCCAAGATGCTAGATGCAGTTTGGAACCGCTACAACGCCGTCTCGCTCGCCCGCGGCGGCCGCCACCTGGTTTGTCTGTCGGGCCGGCATCTCGGGGATCGATCGACGAGGACACCGTCGAACTCACGGTAGCGTACCTCGTAACCGGCGCGCTCGAGCAACCCCCGGGCACCACCGAGGAGGGATAAACCCTGTTGTCGCCCACCTGATGGCCGACGATCTACTGCTTGGCAATATTCATGACCGAGAGGGCACTGACCTCTTCAACAGCATACGTAAGGGGTATTCGCCGTAAGCTCCGCCGGGCCCCGGTGCAGTTCTAGCGAGAGCGGGGAAGCCGACCCGTTGCTCCCGCTGCCGGCATCCGGTATAAAGATCTAGGAGGACCAGATCATCGTGCGGCCGGGATGGGGCCGCGCAGAATGTTCTGTCGAGGAGACCGGCGCGTAGGGGAGGAACGGATGGACGGAGGGACCGGACCCGGCGGGGGTGGACGTGGCGTGTACGCTAGGCGCAGGCTTATCGCAGCCCTCGTCGTGCTGCTCGTGCTCGCCCTCTTGATCCCTCTCACCTGCCAGGCCCTCCTCGGATCGAACGAAGACGCCGCGCAGGAGGGGGAGCAGAGATCCGACGACGCAGGTACGGCCGCCGGCGCCGGCACAGAGGATGAGGGAGATACCGGCACGAGCAACGCCGGTGAGGGTGACGAAGGGGAGCCCGACGCAGGTACGACCGCCAGCACCGGCACAGAGGATGAGGGAGATACCGGCGAGGGCGACGCTGGGGAGGGTGACGAAGGGGAGCCGGGCACGCAGGACGACTCTTCGGGCCGCGGAGCGCCCTTCGTGGAAGATAGATCGAGCAGCGAGAACGGCGACGAGCCCGCGCCGGACCTCCTCGCCCTGGTGACGCCGCTGGCGGCGGTCAACGAAGAGGACGCCGCAGCTGGCGAGGATCGAGGCTCGTCCGGAAGCGCCCCGGACTCCGGCGGCGAACCGCAGGCCGAAGAGCAGCCTATCAGCGAGAATCAGTTCGCCCTGGCCGCTTCTCCAGAGCAGCAACCTGCCCCCACAAGTGAACAGGCCCCGACTCGCCAGTCCGAGCCCGCAGACGCCGCACCCGCAGCCGAGCCCGCCGCAAACTCACCTGGCGAGCGGATACGCGCCAGAGCCGATCGGCTGGTCGCCGCAAGGCTCCCCGAACCGGCCGCACTGGAGAAGGCGAGTGCCCGGCAGGCCCCGGCCGAGACCTTCGTCCCCGCACCCGTAGAGGTCGCTGCTCCCGCACCCGTAGAGGTCGCTGCTCCCGCACCTGTAGAGGTCGCTGCTCCCGCACCCGTGGTACCCGCGGCTCAAGCCGCTCCTGTCCCGGTCGCCGTCTCCAGCCGCCCCGCCTTCCCGTCAACCCCCCCCAGCGGCGCCCTGAACAGTGCTCCCTCCATACCCGCCGTGCCGCCAGGCCCACGCCTCTCCCGGCCGGGACCCTCCGGGATGCCGGGACCCGACGTCTTCTGACACACCGGCGCAACCGCACAGCCCGGCCTCGCCGCGGCCGACGACCCCGAAGCGGTAGGTGAACGTTACGCATGACTCTGGCCGCCGGGCTCCCCACCCTCGGGTCGGTCCAGGGCGTGAGAGGAACGAGGCGATCCTCGCCCGTGGACGTTCAACGACGTTCGCGAAGCTGATCCATCGCCTCATGAGAGCCTCCGTCGGTGAACGAGCTACCAACCCTGACGCCTGATGCCCGAAGCCTGGCTGACGGGAGGTCCGGCCGCTCCGCGAGCCGCTGTAAACTGTTTCCATGAGACCGGAGGACTTCGCGGGGGCCGTGCGGCTAACGGCGGAGCGTTACCGGATGGATCTGGGACGCCCGCTGGCGCTGGTTTCGGGAGGCCCCGACTCGGTCGCGCTCCTGCGGGCGCTCGTCGAGCTTGGGGGAGAGCCCGCGGTGCTGCACGTCGATCACGGTCTGCGCGGAGATGAGACCAAGGAGGATGCGGAGTTCGTGCGTGCTCTGTGCGAGCGGCTGGGCGTACGCTGCGAGGTGCGGCGGATATCGCTCGGCGAGGGTTCGAACGTGCAGGAGCGCGCGCGCGACGAGAGATACCGGCTCGCGGAGGAGACCGCCGATAAGCTGGGGATGCCGACCATCGCCACCGGGCACACAGCAGACGACGTCGCCGAGTCCGTCCTGATCAACCTGGCGCGCGGCGCCGGGTTGCGTGGCCTCTCCGGCATCCCGCCGGTGCGGGGGCGGCTGGCGCGCCCCCTTATCGAGCGGTCACGGCGGGAGGTCCTGGACTACCTCTCCGCCCTCGGCCAGTCGTACCGTACGGACCCCACGAACCTTACCGGCAAGTACGCTCGCAACCGGATCCGCCTGGAGGTGCTTCCGGTTCTCGAGGAACTCTATCAGGGAGCTGCTCGAAACCTCGCGCGCGCCGCAGCCCTCGCCCGCGAAGATCTCGAAGTCCTCGAGGACCTGGCGGCGGAGATCGTCGAGCTTCGGAGCGGTGAGGCTGTGCTGCCCGCGAAACACCTCTCGAGGTTGCCTCCCGCCCTACGGCGCTACGCTGTGCGGTGTGCTTACTCGGTCCTGCTTCCGGGGGCGCCGCCCTTGAGTTTTGTGCTCGTCGAGGCAGTGCTGGGTCTGGGAGCGAAGAAAGAGGGCACTCGCAC
This sequence comes from Rubrobacteraceae bacterium, assembly GCA_035761765.1. GTDB lineage: Bacteria > Actinomycetota > Rubrobacteria > Rubrobacterales > Rubrobacteraceae > JALYGY01. The sequence goes on along the minus strand of DASTQK010000358.1, from coordinate 5,804 downwards.
GCTGGACCTGCCGGGTGGGGTGGTCGCCTCGGGGCGCTCCGGGGAAGTGATATCCCTCTATTTGGCGGAGGAGCCAAAGGAGGAGAGAGAAGAGCTCAGGGTCGGAGAGATCGTCTTCGCCGGGTGGAAGATCTCGGCGCGCGAGGTCTACCGCTACGACCCGGCAGATGCGTCGAGAGCTGAAGTCGCTTACCTTGACGCGTCGAAAGGTCCTTACGAGGTGCGGCTGGCACGGGAGGGGGATATCATCCGGCCGTTAGGCCTCGGGGGGACCAAGAAGGTCTTGCGGGCGATGATGGACCGGAAGGTGCCCAGAGATCTGCGGCGCCGAACGCCGGTGGTCGTGGGGGTGGGTGGTGAGGTGGCCTGGATCTTCCTCGGGGAGCTGGGCGAGGGGTTCAAGGTGGATGAGGCGACGCAGAGAGTTCTGCGGTTGGAGGTGAGCAAGGTCTCGTGAAGATGTCCAGTCTGATGCCCGACGTCAAAGAGGTGCTCATACCATCGTCCGAGATCCAGGACAAGGTGCGCGAGCTGGGGGAGATCATCACGCGAGACTACCGCGGCGAGAGGCTGCTCCTGGTAGGCGTACTGCGCGGCGCCGTCATAGTCCTGGGCGACCTCATGCGCAACATAGACCTTCCGTGCGAGATCGACTTCATGGACATAAGCTCCTACGGGACGGGTACCTCGAGCAGTGGCGTGGTGCGCATCCTCAAAGACCTCGAGGAGGACATTACAGGCAGGCACGTCCTCGTCGTCGAGGACATCATAGACACCGGGCTCACGCTCTCTTACCTGCTGCGCTCCTTGCAGGCCCGCAAGCCTGCCTCGCTGGAGGTCTGCGCGCTCCTCACCAAGCCATCCCGGCGGCGCGTGGAGCTGAACGTCAGGTACCTGGGCTTCGAGGTTCCAGACGAGTTCGTTGTCGGCTATGGGTTGGACTACGCCGGCGCCTACCGTAACCTCCCGGACATCTGCGTCCTCAAGCCCGAGGTCTTCGCCAAGGCCTGAGGAGGCTACCCGAACCATCGGGTGAGATAACACACCCTGCCCGAGTAGCGAGGTAGTATAATCCTCGTGTCCTAGAGTCATCTTACGGAAGGCAAAGGCAGCTTTGGGCAGAATCTTGAGAAGCGGCGGGTTGCTTTATTTCATCATCCTGATGGTATTCGCGGTGATCCTGGTCCGCGTTCTCTCCGCGGGTAATCCGGACGTGGAGGAGTTCAACAACCTGGAGTTCAGGCAGGCCGTCGAGGACCGGGCCTTCGTCACCGACCTCCCCGAGAACGACCCCGACAAGCTCACCGTGAAGGACGAGGACCAGACGGTGACCGGGCTCTACAAGCCCGAGGGCGGGGGAGAGCCCAAGGAGTTCGAGTACCCCTACACGAGCCTCACCGACGTGGCCTCGCAGCTCAACGAGGCGAACATCCCCTTCGAGGTCGACCCTCCCAACAACGGCTTCTGGTTCACCCTGATCGGCACTCTGGCGCCTATCCTGCTCATCATCCTGTTCTTCATACTGTTCATGAGCTCGATGCAGGGCGGCGGTAACAGGGTCATGAGCTTCGGCAAGAGCCGGGCGCGCAGGATGACCAAGGACCAGCCGAAGGTTACCTTCGCCGACGTCGCCGGCGCCGAGGAGGCCGTCCAGGAGCTCACCGAGATCAAGGAGTTCCTCGAGGCCCCGCAGAAGTTCCAGAAGCTCGGCGCCAGGATACCAAAGGGTGCTTTGCTCGTCGGTCCTCCGGGGACAGGCAAGACGCTGCTGGCTCGGGCGGTCGCCGGCGAGGCAGGCGTTCCGTTCTTCTCCATCTCCGGCTCCGACTTCGTGGAGATGTTCGTCGGCGTCGGCGCCTCTCGCGTCCGCGACCTCTTCGAGCAGGCCAAGCAGAACAGCCCGTGCATCATCTTCATGGACGAGATCGACGCGGTCGGCCGTCAGCGTGGCGCGGGGTTGGGCGGCGGCCACGACGAGCGCGAGCAGACCCTGAACCAGCTCCTCGTCGAGATGGACGGCTTCGACTCGAAGAGCGGGATCATCATGCTCGCCGCGACCAACCGCCCAGACATTCTCGACCCGGCGCTCCTTCGCCCGGGGCGTTTCGACAGGCAGATCGTGGTGGATAGACCCGACCTGCCGGGGCGCGAGAAGATCCTCAAGGTCCACACTAGAGGCAAGCCCTTGGGTCCCGATGTGGACGTCGGCACGCTCGCGCGCGGCACCCCCGGATTTACGGGGGCCGATCTCGCCAACCTCGTCAACGAGGCGGCGCTCCTGGCTGCGCGGCACGACAAGGACCAGATCGACATGATCGAGATGGAGGAGGCCGTGGATAGGGTCATCGCCGGTCCCGAGAGGAAGACCAGGCTCATCTCCGAGAAGGAGAAGGAGATCACCGCCTACCACGAGGCCGGGCACGCTATCGTCGGCGCGCTTCAGCGCGATGCCGATCCGGTGCACAAGATATCGATCATCCCGCGTGGGCAGGCTCTGGGCGTCACGATGAGCCTGCCGACCGAGGATAGGTTCATGATGAGCCGCGGCCAGCTCATGGCGCAGCTCGCGATGATGCTCGGTGGGAGGGCTGCAGAGAGGGTGGTCTTCGACGAGATCACCACCGGCGCCTCCAACGACCTGGAGAGGGTGACGCAGACCGCCAAGCAGATGGTCACCAGATTCGGGATGAGCGACAAGCTAGGGCCTATGGCTCTGGGGCACCAGCAGGGGCAGGTGTTCATGGGACGCGACTTCCACGCCCAGCCCGACTACTCAGACGAGATCGCCTTCCAGATAGACAAGGAGATCCGTCGCATCGTCGACGAGTCCTACGACACCGCCGAGGACCTCCTGGTCAGGAACCGTACCCTTCTCGACAAGCTTTCGAAGGAGCTGATCGAGTACGAGACCGTGGACGCGAACCACCTGATGCGCCTGATCGAGGAGTACGCCGTGGACGAGGTCCACGCCGAGGGCCCTTCACGCAACGGCCACCCGGACGGTCACAGGGAGTAGGTGCGCAGAAGAGCAGAGCCCCGTAGCACCATCGGGGTCGGGGACCGGACTCTCGGCCCCGACCCCGTTCTCGTGGGCATCCTCAACGTTACCCCCGACTCCTTCTCCGACGGCGGCGAGTTCCTCGACCCCGCGAAGGCGGCTTCACATGCCGCAACGATGATGGACGAGGGAGCCGGGATCGTCGACGTCGGCGGCGAGTCTACCCGTCCCGGTTCGGACCCCCTCCCTCGGGAGGAAGAGGCCCGCAGGGTGCTGCCGGTCATAGAGAGAATCGTGTCGATGCATCCCGACGCCGTCGTCTCGATAGACACCTGCCGCGCCGCGACCGCCGAGGCGGCTCTCGAAGCCGGGGCTCGTATGGTCAACGACGTGAGCGCGCTGCGCGGCGACCCCCGGATGGCTGAGGTAGTCGCCGACGCGCGCTGCCCGGTGGTCCTGATGCATATGCTGGGTGAGCCGAAGACCATGCAGCTCGACCCCCGCTACGAAGACGTGGTGCGCGAGGTACGCGAGTTTCTCATTGCGAGGGCCGAGCACGCTGTGGCGGCAGGCGTCGCGCCGGAGGACATCATACTCGACCCCGGCATCGGGTTCGGCAAGACGCTCGAGCACAACCTGAGGCTTTTGGGTGGTCTCGATGTCATCGTGGAACTCGGGTTCCCGGTGCTCGTCGGCGCGTCGCGCAAGAGCTTCATAGGCAGGATCTCCGGCGTCGAGGAGGCGAGGGAGCGCGTCTTCGGCACCGTGGCGGCGAACGTCATCGCTTGCGAGCGGGGCGCGACCTTCTTCCGGGTGCACGACGTGCGGGCCAACCGGGAGGCGCTCGCCGTCGCCCGGGCGGTCATCGGAGACCGCGCGAAGCGTTAGACTGCGCCCGACGTCTTGGAAGAGGAGACCTCGTCGATGTTCGAGACCCATACCTTCAGCCGGTGACCCGGACCTTCCTCAGCCTGGGCAGCAACCTGGGCGACAGGCTCGCGTACCTCCGGGCTGCTTTGGAAGCTCTGGATCGGGGGCCGCGGATGAGACTGCTCCGTGGCTCCAGAATCTACGAGACGGCGCCGGTCGAGGTGGAGGGGGATCAACCACACTACCTGAACTGCGTGGCGGAGCTGGAGTGCGGCCTGCCGGCGATAGAGCTCCTGCGCTACTGCCAGGGAGTCGAGAGCGCTCTGGGGCGCGAGCACAAAGGGGAGAGAGTCCCCCGCACCATGGACGTGGACGTGCTGCTCTTTGGCGAGGAGGTCATAGACGAGCCAGGCTTCAAGGTCCCTCACCGCGGGGTCACGCGCGCCTTCAACCTGAAGGGGCTCGCGGATCTGGAACGTCAGTTGCATATCCCCGGGCGTGGCCGGGTAGAAGAGCTGCTGGCGGAGGCGGACCTGAGCGGTATCGAGGAGCTGGAGGTAGAGACGCTGTGTTGATGGCGGTGGACGTCGGGAACACCCAGACGGTCCTCGGGCTCTACGATGGGGACGAACTGGGAGGACACTGGCGCATCGCCACGGAGGCGCAGCGCACCGCCGACGAGCTCGCGGTCGTCTTCGCCGGGCTTCTGGACTTGAAGGGCCTGCGGCTTGGGGAGGTGAGCGCTCTGATCGTCTCGAGCGTCGTTCCTGGCCTCACCCACTCCTACAGACACCTGGCGGAGGACGTGCTCGGGGCCCCGTTCTACCTGGTGAACCCGCAGATGGAGACCGGCATAAAGAACCGCTACGACGACCCGGCCGCGGTAGGGGCGGACAGGATCGTCAACGCGGTAGCGGCGGGACACCACTACGGGTTCCCGGCGATCATCGTGGACATCGGCACCGCGACGACCGTCGAGGCCGTGGATGGCGAGGGCTGCTACCTCGGGGGCGCTATCCTCACCGGCCTCTATGTCGCCCTCGACGCCCTGGTAGCCCGCACCGCCAAGCTCCCGAGCGTGGACCTCGAAGAAGGAGCCCCGAACGTAATAGCAACCAACACCCCCGACTCCATCCGCAGCGGCTTCGTCTACGGCTACGCCGGCGCCATTGACGCCCTCGTTCGCCGATCGCGCGAAGAGCTCGGCGAGGAAGGCGTCCACGTCGTGGCAACCGGCGGCCCCGCAAGCGTCATAGTGCGCCACTGCCGTGAGATAGAGGCTTTCGACCCGGATCTCACGCTCAAGGGGCTGCGGGTTCTCTACGAGATGAACGCTTAGAACAGACACCGCGTTCCCTCGATGAGCCAGTGCCTTGTTCGCTGCCCTCACACCTTCTCGAGATAGTGAATCGCCTGGCTCTCGAAAAGCTGAAAGCTGATCGCTCCGATCGTTGACAGCCTCCAGGCTCGCTCGTATAATCTCGCGGCCAATGACCGACAGAAACCAGGAACTCGTCACCCCGGAAGGTCTCGAGAAGCTCCAGCAAGAGCTCTCGTACCTTACCGAGGTGCGTCGCAAGGAAGTTGCGGACCGTATCCGGCAGGCGAGGGAGTTCGGGGACATCTCCGAGAACTCCGAGTACGACGACGCCAAGACGGAACAGGGTCTCCTGGAGCGCAGGATCGGGGAGATACAGCGCCGCATCCGTAACGCGAAGGTCGTGGACCCCTCCGCAGCCGACACCGATGCCGTGGATCTCGGTACTCGCGTGACCCTGCGGGTTGTCGGCAGCAAGAAGAAGGGCAACGAGCGGACATTCCAGATCGTCGGCGCCAACGAGTCGGACCCGACGAACGGCAAGCTCTCCCACGCCTCACCCGTAGGTCGCGCCGTCATCAGGCGCAAGGTGGGGGACAAGGTTACGGTCTCCACGCC
>DASTQK010000357.1:0-2810 GCA_035761765.1 Rubrobacteraceae bacterium | reverse complement strand
GGCAGCCTCCTCCCCTCTTTCGTCGCGCACGCGACGTTCAACTCGTTCGCCACCGCGATCATAATCCTCGACGGTCTCGGCGTCCTGAAGATACCTATCTGAATGCGAGATGCCTAACGTACGGGCTCTCCGACTCAAGCTATCTACAATTGTGGGTGACGGTGTTCCATCGGTTGGCGAGTGACTATTGACGAGGGCCCGCTGCCGGGAGGGAGAATGAGAGCACTACGTATGCAGGAGAGAAAGACAGGCGGTGGGTGACGCTAGAGGAGCGGCAAGGAGAACTCGCGCAACATAGAGAGGAGGACCATGTCCAGTGATCCGGACCCCGTGAGGACCAACGACCTGGATTGGAACGAGCAATCGCACGGCGAAAAGTTCGGTCATCGCCGCAAGCAGCTAGGCTCCGCTGCCGGGGCTCGGAAGCTAGGCTGCAGCCTGTATGAGGTACCGCCAGGGCGCCGAGCCTGGCCCCACCACTACCACCTCGCCAACGAGGAGGCGATCTTCGTGCTCGAGGGTTCGGGTATCCTCCGGATCGGTGAGAAAGAAGTGGAGGTTTCGCAGGGAGACTTTGCCGCGCTGCCCATCGGGCCGGCGGGCGCGCACCAGGTCTTCAACCCCTCCGACGCGCCCCTGCGGTACCTGTGCTTCTCGACGATGATAGAACCCGACGTTCTCGTCTACCCCGACTCCGGCAAGATAGGCGTCTTCGCCGGGGCAGCGCCCGGAGGTCCCAGAGACACGAGGACCCTGCACAAGTATTTGCGGGCCGACGCGGAGGTCGGCTACTACGACGGAGAGGAATAGAGCGGCAAAGAACGAGCCCCCGGACGAATCCGGGGGCCGTACCCTTCTGAGTACTACGCAGGTATCCCGTCTTTCAGCACGTCCGCCTGCAACCACTGGAGAGGCGGAAAGAAGTAACCCAGGATCCCGCTAGGGATTTGGGCGGGTCTAGGTCAGAGCCACCTCTCCCAGAAGATACCCGCGGCGACTACTCGATGCGTCTATCTGGATCACCCCCTTTCGCGTGCCGTCAACTTCGCGAAGTGTACTATCCTGTCCCGCCGACCACAAGGGAGGTATCTAAGAATTATTTCGTTCTTCGAGGCGGAGCCTGAGCAGGTCGAAGGCCCGGTTCGCGCTCCGCTCCCTGATAGCTTCGCGCGAGCGAGCCCAGGCCGAGAGATCCAACCTCTCCGCGAAGGTTGCCTCGGCGTCCGAGAGCCCCACGAAGACGAGCCCGACGGGCTTTTCCTCTGTCCCGCCGTCGGGGCCGGCTATGCCTGTCACGGAGAGCCCGAAGTCTGCTCCCGAGAGCTTGCGCGCGCCCACGGCCATCTTGCGGGCGACCGGCTCGGAGACGGCGCCGTGCTCTGCGAGCACCCCGTGTGGCACCCCGAGCAGGCGCTCCTTCGACTCGTTGGAGTAGGTGATGAGTCCCTCCTTGAAGTACTCCGAGGAACCGGGCATGTCCGTCAGGCGCTTGGCCAGCAGGCCGCCCGTGCAGCTCTCGGCGAGGGCGAGGGTCGAGTGTCGTGAGAGGAGCAAGCGCGCGACCGCGCTCTCCAGCGTCTCGTCGTCTTCGCCGAAATAGTACTCGCCGAGGCGGGCGAGGATCTCCTCCTCAACCGGCGCTATCCTCTCCTCGGCCTCCTCCTGGGTGGCGGCGCGGGTGGTTATGCGCAACCTCACCTTGCCCTGGCCGGCCAGGGGGGCGACCGTGGGGTCCGTGGCGTCGAGGAAGTCCTGGACCTTCTCCGCGAGCGCCGACTCGCCGATGCCGGCGAACCAGAGCGTCCTCGAGATAATGGAGCCGTCGCTGCGGTGCCGGATCAGGGGCTGCAGCGTCTCCTCGAACATGCCACGCATCTCGGAAGGCACGCCGGGAAGCGTCGCGAAGAGCGTGCCCTCGGCCTCGAGGAGGGCGCCCATCGCCGTGCCCAAAGGGTTGGGGATGAGCTCGGTCCCTTCGGGAAAGAGCGCTTGCTTGTAGTTGTTGGCCGTCGGCTCGCGACCGAAACGCCTGAACATCTCGTCGACGTGCGCGCGCGCCTCCGCATACTCGACCATCTCCCTGCTCGTCACGGCGGCCAGGCACTCGTTCGTCAGGTCGTCGGAGGTCGGCCCGAGTCCACCCGTCGTGATCACGAAGTCCGCGCGCGAGGCCGCCTCTTCGAGGGCGTCGGCGATCCTGTGCCTGTTGTCCCCGACGGTGGTGTGACGGTAGACGCCCACCCCCAGAGTGGCGAGCCGCGCGCTCAACCACGCCGTGTTGGTGTCCACCAGGTCGCCGAGAAGTATCTCGGTCCCGATCGTGACTATCTCGGCGCTCTTTATGTTGTTCTGCCCATCGTGCATGCTTCTATTCTACAATCCACCGCGTGAGAGACCCCGTCGAGAACCACGCGCTCCTCCAGGCCGCAGACGCCTTCGCGCGAGAAAGGCTCTCCGACGAGCGCTACGGCCACACCGCGAGGGTCGCCGATACCGTGGAGAGCCTGGCGCGAAAGCACGGTGTTGACCCGGACCGGGCACGCCTCGCCGCCCTCCTGCACGACGCCGCGAGGGAGAGAGCGCCGGAGGAGTTCATAAGACTCGCCGAGGAGTGGAAGTTGCGTATCGGCGCGCCGGAGAGGGAGAGCCCGAAGCTCTTGCACGGACCTGTAGCCGCGGAGCTAGGACGGCGGGAGCTCGGCGTCGAGGACGGGGAGGTACTGGAGGCCGTACGGGTCCACACCGTCGGGGCCGCGGGGATAGGGCAGATCGCGCTCGCTCTGTACGTGGCGGACAAGATCGAACCCGCC
>DASTQK010000356.1:0-9542 GCA_035761765.1 Rubrobacteraceae bacterium | reverse complement strand
CGGGCTCACACTCGCCACCGCCCTGATCCACCTCCAGCTCAACTTCCCGGACCCCGTGTTCATCCTCAACGGCCTCGGGTACCTGGCGTTGCTCGTAGCTCTGTTCATGCCGATACCCCGAATCCAGCGCTACCGACGCATCGCGCGTTGGGCATTGTTCGGTTACACAGCGCTCACGATCTTTCTCTGGATCATCGTCGGGGCGCGCACCCCGATCGGATACGTAGACAAAATCATCGAGGTAGCCTTGATCTCGCTTCTCCTCCTCGACGCCCGCCGCTCGAACTAGAGCCCGGCGCAGGCTTCGCCGGGCGAGTTGTCAGTGAGAAGAAGGCTGAAATGCCGATGAACTCTAGGCTACCCACCGCCACGTCGTGAACAGCACGGTGAGAGCGACGCCCGTGCCGGTGCTGAGTAGAAGCCAGAGGACGAGCGCGGGCCTGCTGCGTGAGAGGAGGTAGCCGAGGACGAGGAAGATGGGGAAGGCGCCGAGCAGGAGGCGCGGCAAACTCATGAGAGGGAAGGAAGGCGCAGGAGTGAGGAGAGGCACCAGGACCATGACGAGGGCATAGAGCGAGAGCCCCCGCGGCAGGACGAAGAGCCCGATGACCAGGAGAATCAGAAAGAGAGCGAGGACCGCGATGTTGAGCGCGTTAGAGGCTTCGAGGGTCGGCGTGGCCGAGGGGCTGAGAAAGAGCGTACCTGGGTCGAACAGGTATTTCGTTCCGTCTCTAGACGCCTCCCAGGCTTCCCTGAGCGTCGCAAAGGGGTTCGCCAGCTCTCGTCCCCAGTGTTCCTCCTGCTGGCGGGCGGAGACGAGTGGGTCCCCGAAGCGCGCCCACAGGAACCCGGCATAGGCCAGAAAGCCAGCAGGTACCAGGGCTACACCGACGAGACCACCGGGGCCGAACTCGCGCCTGTGGCGCAGCCACTCCAGAAAGAGTGGCAATACGAGGATCACCCCGAGGTTCCGGGTCGCGGCGGCCAGAGCGCCGAAGACTCCGGCCAGCAGGAGGCTGCGGCGCACGAGTGCTGCCCACACCGCGCCCGTGGCGAGAGCCAGAAAGAGTGCCTCGGAGTACACGGCGTTCATGAAGAAAGCCGTGGGGAAGAACGCGAGGGCGAGCGTTGCGGCTCGGGCGGCGCTTGTGCCGTGCAGCCTCTCCGCGATCCGGTAGAGAAAGAACAGCGCAAAGGGGGTAGCAACTAATGAGATCAAAACTCCCCACAAAGCCGGTCCTCCCCCAAAAACGGTCCCGAGCCTTATGAGCATGGGGTACAGAGGGAAGAAGGCCGTGGATGCCGGAGCAGTCATCTCGTCGTAACCCTCGACTGCTATCCGCGAGTACCAGGCCCCATCCCAGTGGGCCCAGTAGCTCAGGAAGCCGGGTGGCTCCAGAGGATCACCCGCCGGGTCAGCCGGCGGGAGGTACGAGGTAGCAAGAACTCCCGCGCCCAGAAACAGCAGGCGCGAGAGGGCGAAGGAGATCAGGGCGAAGTTCCTGGCCTCCCGAGCCGTGGAGTCCTTAGTAGCGGAGGTTCGGGCCACGGCTAATAGCCCACCAGGCTCCGCAGAAGGCTAGGACGGCGATGAGGAAGACTACGGCGATGGTCGGGTAGGGGTTCAGGTCGGAGATCTCGAGGGTAGCGTAACGAGCCGCGTCGACGGTGTAGAAGATCGGGTTGAAGAGCGTCGCGATTCTAAGGGCCTCAGGCAGCATCCCGACCGAGTAGAAGACGCCGCCCAGGAAAGCCAGAGGCTGGATGACGACGCTGGTTAGGAACGAGATGTGCTCGATCCTGGTCGCAAGGGCGCCCACCATCGTGCCGAGGGCGGAGAAGGCGAAGGCGGAGAGAAGCCCGATGAGTAGCAGGAGTCCTGGGTAAGCGATCCCTATCCCGACGAAGGGGGCGCCGATCAGGAGCACACCGGCTCCCATCAGGACGCCACGCAGCGTGCCGCCTAGAGCGTAGGCGAGCGCTATCTGCAGATTGCTCATCGGAGCGATGAGGACCTCGTCTATGTACCTCTCGCGTTTGGCGTCGAAGACCGACCACGAGGAGTTCATCTGGGAGCCGGTGACGAGGTTCATCAACGCGACGCCGGGGAGTATGTACTCGAGGTACGGCATACCCTCTATCTGCTTTATGCGCGCGCCCAGAGCGACGCCGAAGACGACCAGGTAAAGGATGGAGGTAAGTAGCGGAGGAATCAGGGTCTGCACCCAGACGCGCGTGAAGCGCAAGATCTCCCGACTCAGCAGCGTCCGGAACGGCCTATCCGCCAAGATCACGCCCGACCACCTTGAGGTAGACCTCTTCTATGCTCGCCGCGTTGTAGTGTTCTTTGAGCTCCTCGCTCGTTCCGTGGGCGGCTATCTTTCCGCCGTTTATGAGCGCTATCTCCTCACACAGCGCCTCCGCCTCTTCGAGGTAGTGCGTCGTTAATAGAATAGTCAGACCATTATGATTCAGCTCTCGGATGTAGCCCCACAGCTTGTAGCGCAGCTCGACGTCAACCCCGGCGGTCGGCTCGTCGAGGAACAACACTCTAGGGTCGTGCATTAGCGCCCTCGCGAAGAGCACGCGCCGCTTCATCCCGCCGGATAGCGTGTTGACCCTCTGCTTGCGCTTCTCAGTGAGCGCGAAGCGCTCGAGAAGCTCCCCGGCCCTCTCCCGCGCCTTGGCTTTCGGGACGCCGTAGTAGCCGGCGTGAAAGAGCAGCGTCTCCTCGACGGTCAGGAACTTATCCAGGTTTATCTCCTGGGGTGAGACCCCGATCATGCGCCGCGCCTCCCTGAACTCCTCGTAAGCATCCCGCCCGAAGACCTCGACGCTACCGGAATCCGGCCGCGCCAGGCTGACGACGCTGTTTATGAGCGTGGTCTTGCCCGCGCCGTTCGGTCCGAGGAGCCCGAAGAACCTGCCCACCTCGACCTCTAGTGAGACGCCGTCCAGCGCCTGAACACCCGTCGAGTAGGTCTTCCTGAGCTTCTCGACCTTGAGGGCCGGGGTCCCGTTCATCAAGACGCGAGCACCTCCCCGGCGGCCCTCTCGCCCGAGAGCATCGAACCGTTTATGGAGGAGTCCTCAGTGTACTCGCCGGCGAGGAAGAGGCCGGACGTCGCCGTGCGGTTTGGCGGCAGACTGTCGTGGATCCCCGCGGGCTGGGCGAACTGGCCGTAGGGGATGCGCCGCAGCCCCAGTGGTCTGAAGTCACCCTCAGGGTAGAGTCGAGAGAGGTCTCCGATGGCACGGCGGTGTAGTTCGTCATCCGGAAGGTCGAAGCCTCCAAGGGTGACGGCGTAGAGCAGATGCCTTCCGTCCGGGGCGTAGCGCTCGGAGACGGCGCTGATCTCCACGGCGTTGTTGACGAAGGCGCCCTTCTCGGCGTTGAGCACTACCTTCTTCCCGCTCCCGATGCCGCTGGTCTCGTAGTACAGGCACACCTCCCCGACAGCGCCCTCGGGCACAGCCTCCCCTGTGAGCTTTCCCGCCGCCGGGGCGTCGGTTGCGACTACCACGGCGTCGGCTTCGTATTCGCGTCCCTTCGCCTTTACTCCCGCGACCCGGTCGCCCTCGCGCAGCAGGGCCTCGACGGGGCTGTCGAGCAGTAGCGAGTCGGTCGGCAGGTGGGAGGCGAGCTGCGTAGGGATCTCCGCCATCCCCTTCGCCGGGACGACCGTCTTGCCTGTGGCGAGCATCCGGAACGTGAAGCGGAAGACACGCGAGGAGGTGTAGAGCGACCGGCTCAGGAAGACCCCGCCGTAGAACGGCCTGTAGAAGGAATCTATGTACCGCTCCGAGAGACCCGAAGCCCTGAGGTACTCCAGCGTCGAGGTGTCGGGCTCGGCGTCCTCCCCGCTGGCGGTAGCGGCCGTCCCCGAGAGAGCTCTGGCCGCCAGAGCAACCGTTCGTAGTTTGTCCGGGAAGGTCGCCGCATCTGAGAGCAGCGACGGAACGAGCGCCTTCGGGTCGCGCACGGGATCAGAGAGGACGGTCATCTTGCCCTCCCGGTGCACGATCGCGCCCGGGTCGAAGGAGCGGAAGTCGAGCTTCGCGTGGTCCAGGTGGCGCCGCGCGACCGGGTAGGACGTGAAGTACACCTGGAAGCCGCGGTCGAGTAGGAAGCCGTCCACGGCGTCGGTGCGGACCCGGCCGCCGACGCCGTCGGAGGCCTCGAACACGCTCACGTGGGCTCCGCGCTCGGACAACACTTTCGCGCATGTGAGGCCAGCCAAGCCGGCCCCGACGATAATAGCTCTCATACGCCAGAGAGTTTAACCCCAAGAGGCATAAACGGCTAAGAGAAGAGACACACCGGGACACCCCGGTTCTTTCGGAAGAGCGTCATCGAAGACTAGACTATCGATAGCTCACAGGCCGACTAGGCTCACGCCTACCACGGCGACACCTCGATCGCCCGGTCCGCATCAAGCGTGATCGCGCCCCCAAGGACTGCACCCAGTTCCGTCAGAGCGTGCCCTTGCGCAACCCTCTACCCTGGTCTAGGAGCGCCGGTCGAATTCCAGTTGCACCCTGTGGTCTCCATCCAGCTTCAACGCGGCGGAGTAAGGCTTTCCGGCCTTGCTCCTGAAGCCTTTGAGCTGGGCGGTGCGTCCTTTCACAAGCAGTTGCTTTGCCTGAGCCTCGCTCAGGCGCTTGCCAGAGACCTGCTTCCAGATGGCGAAGTCGCAGCCGTTCGACTTCCAGGCGGAGCATGAGTACGCCTTCTTCGTCTCGACGACTGGAGATCCGCACTTGGGGCACACCCCCAGCGGCTCGCGGCTGCGGGAGGCCAGCCTCTCCCCCTCCATCGCGCGCACGCCCTCGACGAGCGAGACGGTGAAGCCCTTTATGTCGGACATGAAGTCCGGACGGCGCTGTGCGCCGCGCTCCATCTCTGCCAGGCGCCTCTCCCACCGGGCGGTGAGCTCGGGAGAGGAGAGCGGGCTCTCCCTCAGGAGCGATATCAGGGCCCGACCCTTCTGCGTCGGGACGAGCGCCTTTTTCTCGCGCTCCACGTAGCCTACCTTTACAAGCCGCTCGATGATCGCCGCTCTCGTCGCTGGCGTCCCGAGCCCGCTCTCCTTCATCGCCTGCCGTAGCTCCTCGTCCTCGACTAACTTCCCGGCGGTCTCCATCGCCCCGAGAAGCGCAGACTCCGAGTACCGAGGCGGCGGCTTGGTCTCCCCCTCCTTCACGCCGACCTTCGCCACGCGCCACTCCTGCCCGGTTCGAACAGGCGGCAGCACCGGCGGCTCTTTCTCCCTCTTGCCGCCGACCCCGTCCGGGTACAGCGCGCGCCACCCTACCTCGAGCACGACCCTCCCCTTGCTGAGGAACGTCTCGCCTTTGACCTCGGTGAGAACGGTCGTGTTCTCGAAGCGGGCGTCAGGGAAGAAGACGGCCAGAAAACGCCGCGCCACCAAGTCGTAGACCTTCGCCTCATCCGGCGGCAGCCCCTCCGAGGACTTCTTGCCGGTTGGGACTATGGCGTGGTGGTCGGTCACCTTCGCGTCGTCCACGATACGCTTGCCAACCGGCAGCTCTTGCATGCCCAGTAGCTTCTCGGCGAAAGGCGCCAGCTCGGGGAGCGAACCCGCAGCCTCGACGCGCTCCTTCAGGCCGCCGACCATGTCCTTCGAGAGGTAGCGGCTGGAGGTACGAGGATACGTGATCAGCTTCCTCCCCTCGTAGAGAGCCTGGGCGGCGCGCAGCGTGCGCTCGGCGGTGAAGCCGTATCTCGCGTTGGCGTTGCGCTGCAGCTCGGTCAGGTCGTATAGGAGCGGGGGCTTCTCGGAGGCGGTCTTCTTCTCCGCCTTCCTGACGATGCCCGTGCCCCCCTCTACCTTCGCCGCTATCTCCTCCGCCGCCTTCCTCTCTTTGAGGCGGTTCTGCTTCTTCTTGAACCAGACCCCGTCGTAGGTAAAGCCTTCGCGGGCGAAGCGGGCGTGGACGGTCCAGAACTTCTCCGGCTTGAAGTTCTCTATCTCCCTCTCGCGGTCCACCAGGAGCCTCAGCGTCGGGGTCTGGACGCGACCGACGGAGAGAACATCTCCGGGGCGTCCGAAGCGAACCGAGTATGCTCGGGTAGCGTTCATGCCCACGATCCAGTCCGACTCGCTGCGGCTGCGCGCCGCGTCCTCGAGCGAACGCATCGAGCGCCCGTCGCGCAAAGAAGCGAAGCCCTCCCGGATCGCCTCGGGGGTGAGCGAGGAGATCCAGAGCCGCAATACGGGCTTCTTGCACCCACTAAGCCCGTAGAGGTAGGCGAAGATGAGCTCTCCTTCTCTTCCGGCATCGCAGGCGTTCACCACCTCGGTGACGGAAGGATCTCTAAGCAGCTTCTTCACGACCGAGAACTGGCCGCCACTCTTCTGGTTGACCCTGACCTTGAACCGCTCCGGCAGGATCGGCAAGCTCTCCAGCCGCCACTTCTTGTACTGCACGTCGTAGGCGTCGGGCGGGGCGAGCTCCGCCAGGTGTCCCAGCGCCCAGGTGACGGTCCAGCCGTCCCCGACCAGGGCTCCCTTTCCCTTTCTGTGCCTTCCCAGGGCGCTCGCGATGTCGCGCCCGACCGAAGGCTTCTCGGCGACGATGAGCCTCATAAAGGGGAGTATACGGGAGAGATTCTGGATAACAGTGGTGAATAGGCCGGTTCGCAGCGGTCGGTCTAAAGCTACCTTACGAAGCTATCCGAGAATCCATCCCGACCTTGTTCACCGGCACGCCCCTCTTCTTGCGCACGACCTCGCGAGCTGTGTTCGACGTTTATGTCTTTGGAGCGGCAGCCGGCTCTGCCGGAGGCAGCACTTTATCTCGAGTGGGCGGAAGATGTCTGAGCGCCCGGTGAGCCCGAGCACTAGCCCCACTGTGCTCGCCACGTCCTGGTCGCCTCAGGTATCAGGACTCTTCGAGCTCGCCTACGAGCACCGGTTTCGCGGCGCTCATGCGCGGTTCTTTAGGGAACTCCTCGAGGGTGATGCCGACCTGGTCGTAGCTACTCGCGTCCTCCGGCACGGTCATGTAGAGGACCTCGCGGCCCTCTTCGTCGACCGTGAAGGTGCCCGCGCTCATGCGTCCCCCCTCTTTACCAAACCACAGCTCGTAGTACTGGTCGGGCTCGGGCCGGGGCAGGCCCCAGACCTCCAGCTCCGCTTGTGCGTTGGGGTCCTCTTCGCGCACGCGCAACTCGCCACCCGCCTGTGGAGCGAGCTCGGTGGCTTCGAGGTCGGCCGCTGCGACCTCGTCCGCAGCGAAGAACCCGGTGGAATAAAGCACGCCGAGAACGGCGAGCGCGAGGAGGATGGCAACGGCCGCTACGAGCGGGACGCGGCGCGTCTCGCGGCGCGGCATGCCCGACAGGACGCGTCCCTTGAGCTCCTGCGGCGGCGCTTCCTCCACGCTCGCCAGGCCCCTCAGGCGTTCGTGGGCGAGGCGGAGGTCGCGGACCTCGCCCCTGCACTCCGGGCAGGCCTGGAGGTGATCCTCGAGCTCACGCTCTTCGTCTGGATCTAGGGCGTCCATCACGTATGGTCCGAGGAGGTCGCTGATCTCCGGGTGCTCTCTCATGCGCCCCTCACCCGTTCTCCTCCAGCATGGTCTCGCGCAGCGCGCGCAGCGCGGCGGTCGTCCGGCTCTTGACCGTCCCCAGAGGCGTGCTGGTGCGGCGGGAGATCTCGCTCTGCGACAGCCCCTCGAAGTACGCGAGGGTGAGCACCTCGCGGTGCACCGGCGAGAGGCGCGAGAGGGCCGAAGCCAGGTCGAAGCTGCGCGAGAGCTCGCCGGTTGCGTCCTCCTCGAGCGGCGAATCACCGCTTACGGTGCGAACCCTGGCGCGGCGGCGCCGGATCAGGTCCGTCGCCCTGTTGCGCGTGATCCTATAGACCCACGTCGCGAAGCTTGCCCGGGCAGGGTCGAAGGCCGAGGCGTTGCGCCACACCGCGGTGAACACGTCCTGTACGAGGTCCTCGGCGAGCGCCCTGTCCCCGAGGTAGCGTACCCCTGTCCCGTAGATGAGGCCCGCGTAGCGGTCGTAGAGCTCGGACATCGCGCGCTCGTCCCCGGACCGGGCTACCCGCCCGAGCAGGACCTCGTCCGAGACGTCGTTCACTCTGAGCCTCTCCCAGCCATCTCCGCGAATGATATCCTCTGCCGCTTGCACGCACAGGTGACGAATAACTCCTCCATGACCGACTACCGCCATACGAAAAGGTATACGCCCGCTCCAGTCTTTCGGATGAACCCGGCGAGGAGGTGGATGCGTAGCGACCAGTAACTCGTGTTGCGTTAAAATAATGTAACGTGCCGGAGGGAGGCTGGGTGGAGCCGGATCTTTCGAAGGAAGAATTGCGAGCCGTCGCGAGGCGGCCTGCGAGTGGTTCGCTCAAGAACTTCCTGCATGACCTCAGGGACCTGACAAGCTTCCGGGCGCTCAAGGCCACCGTGCAGGAGTTCCAGCGCGACGACGCGCTCGGGATCGCAGCGCAGCTCGCCTACTATCTCATCCTGGCACTCTTCCCGTTCATCCTCGTGCTCGTCTCCCTCCTTGGCACCTTCGGGAGCGAAGAGCTCGCCTCGGAGGTCCTGGCCTACTTCCAGCAAGTCATGCCGGAGCAGGCCTACGAGATCATAAGAGACTTCACCGCCAACATCATCAGCGGCAAAGCCGAGGCGCCGGGGCTCTTCACTTTCGGTATCCTGTTCACGATCTGGGCTGCCTCCGGCGCCTTCGCAGCCCTCATCAACGCCCTGAACAGGGCCTACGACGTGCAGGAGACGCGGCCCTTCTGGAAGGTTCGGGGCATCGCGATCCTCATGACGCTCGGGCTCTCCGTCCTCGTCCTGATCGGGGTCCTGCTTCTGGTGCTCGGACCCCAGATCGGTACGGCCATCGCCAACGCGTTCGGGCTCGAGGAGACCTTCCTGCTGGTGTGGGGCATCGCGCGCTGGCCTGCGGCGCTCTTTTTCATGATCGTTACGGTCGCCCTGCTCTACTACTTCGCCCCCGACGTAGACCAGCCGTTCCGCTGGATCACGCCCGGAGGCCTGATCGGGGTGCTGCTCTGGGTCCTCGCCAGCGCGGCCTTCAACTTCTACGTCTCGAACTTCGGTTCCTACAATAAGACCTACGGCTCGATCGGCGCCGTCATAGTGCTCCTGCTCTACCTCTATATCTCCTCGCTTACTATTCTCTTCGGCGCCACGCTGAACGCTACGCTGGTGCGGATGAAGGAGGAGATCTCGGGCAAACAGATCGTTGACGCCAAGCCAGCTAATGAGAAGCCGGACATACTGGACGACGAGACCGTCGAAGAGATCCGGGACGACGCCTGAGAGACCGATCCGTCTCTACCTTCTGGTATAATCCACGGCTCACGGAGGAGTGGCCGAGTGGTTGAAGGCGGCACCCTGCTAAGGTGTTATACCTCTTAACGGGGTATCGAGGGTTCGAATCCCTCCTCCTCCGCTTCGGAAACTGCTCGTTTGCAGGGTGACTTAGAGCCCGTATGGGTGTTGCAGACTCAAAGGTACTGCAT
>DASTQK010000355.1:0-2071 GCA_035761765.1 Rubrobacteraceae bacterium | reverse complement strand
GAGGAAGCGCCCGGGGCCCTCAACCGCCTCCGCGAGCTCGTCTATCGGCAGAGAAGAGGTGTTCGAGACGATGACAGCATCTCCGGGCGCAGCGCGCGAGCAGGCCGCGAGGAGCTCGTGTTTGAGGTCCAGGTCCTCAGGCGCGGCCTCGAAGACGAGCTCGGCGCCCCTCGACGCCGCCTGCGCGTCGTCGGCCGTCTCTACCGAGGCGGCCCGCTCTGCCGCCTCGGCCGAGAGAAGCCCCGCCTCCGCATGACCCCTGGCGCGCTCCGCCAGCCGCTCCTTCGCCTCGCGGGTCATCTGCGGCGTAGCGTCGGTGATCCGTACCTCCATGCCGGCGGCCGCGAAGCACTCGGCGACCCCGAGGCCCATCGTCCCCGCTCCGATCACGGCGACGGTGCGCGGCCAGCCCTCGTGCATCCCACGCTCTTGCATCTTCTCCTTTCGGTTTTGGGCTTTGAGGTTCTAGATTTACGTTGTGGAAGAGCAGCCGTTGCGTGGTCCCGCTGGAGCCCAGCCTCACCCTCCGGTACCTGATGTCCTAGAACCTTACTACCAGTTCTCCATGGACTCGCGGATGATGTTCGCGAGGTCGTCTTCGGTGACCTCGCGCGGCGCCCCGACGAGCAGGCGCTGCTGCTTCATCGCGCCATCCACCAGAGCCTCTATATCCTCTTCGCCGTAACCGAGCTCTCTGACGCCGCGCGGGGCGCCCACATCCTTCATCAGCTGGATGAGTATCTCCGGCAGCGTGTTCTCGTCGGCCTTCTCTACTCGATCCCCGGAGAGCAGCTCGGCTACGCGCCGGTGCCGCTCGGGGTCCGAGGGGTAGGTGAACCTGAAGGCCGCCGGGGCGGTCACGATCACGGACCAGCCGTGCGGGACGAAGGGGTGGTCTTTGGGGTAGCCGGGCGGTTGCCATTCGTGCTTGAGGCCGGCTATGGGGTAGGCGCAGGCGTGCGGGATGTGGACCCCCGCCGAGCCGAAGCCTATGCCCGCGAGCGAGGCCCCGAGCATCATGGCGCCGCGAGCCTCTACGTCCTCGCCGTTCTTTACGGCTCGCCTGAGGTACTTGCCGCCGTACTCGAGCGCCTTCGCAGACCATATGTCCGCAACCGGGTTCGCCCCCTGGTAGGGCGGCCTGTCGTCCGGGCTCTTCGGCCTGGGGCGCGCGTCGTAGGGCTTCGAGATATAGGACTCGGCGGCGTGGCAGACCACGTCGAGCCCGCACGAGGAGGTCACCTCCGGCGGCATCGTCACCGTGAGGAGGGGGTCGACGATCCCGCGGTCGCAGCGCAGGTACTGATGCGAGATCCCCGACTTCACCCTCTGTTCGGGGATGTCCAGGATGGCGACCGTCGTCGCCTCGGCGCCGGTTCCGGCCGTGGTCGGGACCGCGATCAGGGGCTTCAAAGGCGAGGGCGGCTTCTTGCCGCCGCCGACCGGCGCATTGACGTAGTCCATGATCTCGCCGCCGTGCGTCGCAATGAGGTCCGAGACCTTGGCCGTGTCTATACTGGTCCCGCCACCGACCGCTACGAACCCGTCGAAGTTGCCTTCAGAGGCGAAGTCCGCCGCGGCCTGCAACGAGTCGTCCGTCGGCTCCACCCGGGCCCTGTCCCAGACCTCGACCTCTATCCCCTCATCCTCTATTAGCTCCTGGATGCGGCCCGTGATCCCGGCCTCCACCACCCCGGGGTCAGAGACGAGCATAACCCGGCTCACCCCCAGACGCTTGACCTCCCAGCCAACCTCCTCTGCGGCCCCCGGCCCGTACTTGAGCGGGGTGGCCTCCATAGTGAAGATGGTCTCATGGCCGTTACCCGCATCCGTCATGCAGGCCTCCTCTCTCCTTACACAGCGCAAGTGATC
The DNA here is from genome assembly GCA_035761765.1 of Rubrobacteraceae bacterium. Lineage (GTDB taxonomy): Bacteria > Actinomycetota > Rubrobacteria > Rubrobacterales > Rubrobacteraceae > JALYGY01. The sequence goes on along the minus strand of DASTQK010000355.1, from coordinate 199 downwards.
TTCTAGGTACCCTCCTCACCCGGCCAGTACACGCCCGTGCCAGATCGAAGGCAACGCTTGCCGGAGAGATGCTCTGGAATGCGGCAGAGCCCGGCCGCTCCCGGCGAGCTTCGGGGCCCAGAGGTCCAGACAAATGCGTGAGATCCGCTATAATTGGCCAAGAATAGTCCTTTTGGGGGATGCGGGAACCTTGTGAACG
>DASTQK010000354.1:0-9249 GCA_035761765.1 Rubrobacteraceae bacterium | reverse complement strand
CCAGATGGATGCTACTTGACGGACCGCTGCCGGACACGATCCTCCGGCGGCGCGGGAGCCGCGCGATCGAGCCGATAAAGCTCCACGCGCATGTACCGAGAGCCGTCTGCGCGAACGCGGCGTCGATACGGTACCGGAGGCTGACCGACACTACACCCGTTCTCAAGCCGAGCTTAGACCGGGCGTAACGTCTCGGTTCTTCGTTGCTGTACTCGGCCTTGTATCCCTTACAATTACGCCATGGCTACCAAAACGCTTTATGTCTGCTCCAACTGCGGTCACGAGGAGCCGAAGTGGCTGGGGCGCTGCCCTGACTGCGGGGAGTGGAGCACGTTCGTAGAGGAGGCACGGGAGAGCAAGAAGGTCGTGGGCTTCGCGGAGCGGGCTACGCGGAAGAAGAAGAGTGCGGGCGGCAGGACGTTCTCGCTGGACGAGGTGAGGGCGACCGAGGGCGGGAACCGGATGGATACCGGCGTCGGGGAGCTGAACAGGGTCCTGGGGGGTGGGGTCGTGCCGGGCTCGATGGTTCTCGTCGGCGGGGAACCGGGGGTCGGGAAGAGCACGCTGCTCTTGCAGGTGATGGGTCATCTGGGCGAAGGGTGCCTGATGGTCTCGGGCGAGGAGTCGCCGCGGCAGGTGGCCATAAGCGCGAGGCGGCTCGGGGTCGGAGGGGCGGGGTTCAGGGTTCTCTCGGAGACGGACGTGGATGTGATCGAGGCGACGATCCTGGAGGAGCGCCCGACGCTCGTGGTCGTTGACTCGATACAGACGCTCTACTCACCTGAGCTCTCTGGTGCGCCTGGCGGCGTGGGACAGGTGCGCGAGTGCGCCGCTCGCCTGATGCGCGTGGCCAAGAGCGAGGGTATAGCCGTGATGCTCGTCGGCCACGTCACCAAGGAGGGCTCTATCGCGGGGCCGCGCGTCCTCGAGCACATGGTGGACACTGTGCTCCAGTTCGAGGGAGACAGGTTTCAGAACTTCAGGATCCTTCGCGCTCTCAAGAACCGCTTCGGCTCGACCAACGAGATAGGGGTCTTCGAGATGTCCGGGACTGGGATGGTCGAGGTAGCTGACCCGTCTGCGTTCTTCCTGTCAAAGAGGGAGGAAGAGATTCCGCCAGGGGTGGTGACGGTGTGTCTGCTTGAGGGGACGCGGCCGATGCTCGTGGAGATCGAGAGCCTCGTGGTACCGAGCCCGCTGGCGGTGCCCCGCCGCGTGGCGAACGGGGTGGATATGGGGCGGGTGAACATGCTGTGCGCAGTGTTGAGCCGGCGGGCAGGGCTCTCGCTCGGGGATCACGACGTTTATGTGAACGTGACCGGTGGGGTGCGGGTGGAGGAGCCCGCGGCAGACCTCGGGGTGGCACTGGCTATCGCGTCGGCGATGCGGGACAGGCCGGTCGGGAAGGGGACGGCTTGCTACGGGGAGGTAGGGCTCACGGGGGACGTGCGCTTCGTCTCAGGAGCGCCGAGGAGGAGCGCGGAACTGATCAAACTCGGCTTCGGGCGTATAATAAAGCCTGAAGGTTCGCACGATGCAACCGCGAACGCACGAAAAGACGGTCCGGTAGACGGGAAGGCAAGCGTGGTCGAGGTCAAGACGCTCGAAGAGGCCGTGGCGGTGGCTCTCCTGTGAGCCCCGGGCGCCGACACCTGCCCGAGGCTCTCGCCGACGCCCTGACCATCGTTGCGCCGGGCACGGACCTCAGGGAGGCCATAGAGAACATCATCAGAGCGCACAACGGGGCGCTCATCGTGGTCTCTCTGCCCGAGAAGCTCGAGCGGCTCGGTATCATATCGGGGGGGATGAAGATCGGGCTCGAGTTCGCGCCGATGCGCCTCTACGAGCTGGCCAAGATGGACGGTGCGATCGTGGTCTCCCCCGACCTCTCGACGATCCACTACGCGAACGTGCAGCTCAACCCCGACCCCTCGCTGGAATCTGACGAGACGGGGATGCGGCACCTCACCGCGCACCGCACGGCGCAGCAGACGGGGGATTTGGTGATATCCGTCTCCGAGCGCCGGATGGTCGTGAGCCTGTACCGCGGCCCCTACGGCCCGCACGTGTTGGAGGACATCGGGGTCGTGCTGTCCAAGGCGAATTCGGCCGTCGCCACGCTGGAGAAGTTCGCGCGGCGGCTGCGCGAGGAGGCGAGGGCCCTGACACTGCACGAGTACGACGGGGCGGTAACGCTGCGCGAGGTCGTGAGCGCCATAAGCACCTTCGAGTACTCGGTGAGGATCGCCGAGGAGATAGAGGCGTACGTGAGAGAGCTCGGGAGCGAGGGTCGGCTGGTCGAGCTGCAGCTCGAGCAGGCCTTCCACGGCGTCCCGGAGCAGTACGACGCGCTGCTCAAAGACTACGCCGAGGAGGGCGTGGACTGCAGGAGAGTAAGGAAGCGGCTCGGGGAGCTCTCCTACGAGGAGCTCTCCGACCCCGTGCACCTAACGCAGCTTCTGGGGTATGGCTCCGTGGGCCAGACGGAGGACTTCTTCCTCAAGCCCCGGGGCTACAGGCAGCTCGTCGGGGTGCCCCGGCTGCCGCGCAAGGTCGCTCAGAACCTAATCGACGAGTTTGGCTCGCTCGAGGGGCTACTCGACGCTACAGAGCAGGAGCTCGACGAGGTCGATGGCGTAGGCCAGGCACGCGCACGCGCCATCCAGCGTGGCCTGGAGCGCCAGCGGAACCTCGAGACCTCGGGCGGAATACCCTAGGATGGCAGACGGGAACGGTATCGTGGACGGGAACGGCAGCGCGACGCAAAAGGAAAAGGTCACGTTCGTGGCGGGGGACCTCGTGGTCTACCCCAACCACGGCGCGGGTACCGTGTCGGGGGTGGAGGAGAAGACCATTCTTGGCGAGGAGCGCCGCTACTACATCGTCTACGTCCCCGACGGAGGACTCACGCTCAACATCCCCGCCGACGGCGACTCGGGCCTCAGGTCGTGCGCTGGCGAGGAGGAGGTAGACGGAGCGCTGGAGATACTGCGCGGCGGACCAGAAGACATGCCGGCCCACTGGAACCACCGCCTCAAGCACAACCAGGAGAAGCTCAGGAGCGGTGAGATCTCCAGCGTCGCCGAGGTGGTGCGCGACCTGAGCGCCCACGGCGGCGACCGAGGTCTCTCGACCGGCGAGCGGAACCTGCTCGCCAAGGCGCGCCGCATCCTGATCTCCGAGGTGGCTCTGGGCAAGAGCTTGAAGGCCGACGAGGCCGAGGCGCTCGTGGATGACGCCCTTAGCGGGGATGGAAAGGATTAGCCATCGCGGGGTCCGGGTCGGCCGTCGCGCTCGTGCTCGCCGGGGGAATCGGCAGCCGGATGGGCCGCCCCAAGCAGTTTATAGACCTCCGCGGCAGGCCCGCCCTCTACTACACGCTAAAGGCGTTCGAAGATTGCCCGCAGATCGGCAGGATCTACGTCGTCGGCGACCGTGACCGCATCAAGGAGCTGGTCTACAACGCGGGCATAGAGAAGTTCGCGGGCTGCGCCGATCCCGGCGATGCCCGGTCTCTCTCCACGCGCAGCGGGTTGCGCCTGTGCGGCGAGGACCCGGAGACGGTCGTTTTGATCCACGACGGAGCGCGCTGCCTCGTAACTCCCGCCCTGGTGGGCCGCGTGGTGGCTGCGGTGAGAGGCGGCGTGGACGGCGTTGTCCCCGCGGTCCCGGTCTCCGACACGATCAAGGTTGCCGAGAACGGCTCTGTCTCGGCGACGCTGGAGCGGGCGAAGCTCCGAGCTGTCCAGACACCGCAGGCCTTCCGGCTGGGCCTGCTGCGTGAGGTCTTTGCCGCCCCGAAGGAGCAGCTGTGCGCTGCGACCGACGACGCCTCCCTTGTCGAGGACGCCGGCGGGCGCGTCGCGGTGGTCGCGGGGGAGAGGACGAACATCAAGCTGACCTCTCCAGACGACCTCGTCCTCGCCGAGGCCATCCTGGCCGCGCGCGGGGTCGACCACCACGGCGAGCGCCACGGGGTGTTCGGCTGAGCTTCAGGGTCGGCCTAGGAGTAGACGCCCACGCCTTCGCCGGGCCGGACGAGCGGCGCAGGCTCATCCTGGGCGGCGTAGAGATCCCGTTCGAAAAGGGTCTCTCCGGCCACTCCGACGCCGACGCACTCGCCCACGCGGTCACCGACGCCCTGCTCGGGGCCGCGGGTCTCGAGGACATCGGCCACTACTTCCCCGACACCGACGAGCGCTACAGGGAGGCGGATTCCATCGCGTTGTTACGGAGGGCTCGCGAGCTTGTCGGAGACTCGTGGAGCGTCGCCAACGTGGACGCGGTCGTCATCTGCGAGCGGCCCAAGATCCGGGACCACAGGGACGCGATGCGCAGGAACCTCGCAGAAGCCCTCGGCGTCGAGCCCTCGCGCGTGAGTGTTCGCGGAACCACCACAGAGCGCCTCGGCTTCGCGGGCCGCGGCGAGGGTATAGCCGCCCAGGCCGTCTGCCTCCTGCAGGCGCGATAGCGAGATGGGCGAGGTCCGCACACGATTCGCCCCGAGCCCGACGGGTCGCCTCCACCCGGGCAGCGCCCGCACCGCGCTCTTCAACTACCTCTTCGCCAGACACTACGGTGGGAAACTGGTAGTGCGTATCGAGGATACGGACCTTGCACGCAGCAGCGAGGAGTTCGAGCAGGATCTCCTGGATAGCCTGAACTGGCTCGGCCTCTATTTCGACGACGGCCCGTACCGCCAGAGCGAGCGGGGAGAACTCTACATGCGGGTAGCAACGCGCCTCTCGGAGAGGGGACTTGCGTACGAGGCGGAAGACGATGAGGGTCGCAGGGCGCTCTACTTCAAGCTGCCGGATCGCGCAGGCACTTTGCGCGACGAGTTGCGCGGCGAGGTCCGCTTCAGCAAGGTCAGGGACTTCGTGGTCATCAAATCCGACGGCACACCTTCCTACAACTTCGCCGCCGTCGTGGACGACCTCGCGATGGGGATAACCCACGTCATCCGGGGAGAGGAGCACCTCTCGAACACCGCCCGCCAGGTGCTCCTCTACCGCGCGCTGGATGCCGACGAACCAAAGTTCATCCACCTCGGCTTGATCCTCGGTCCCGACGGCAGGAAGCTTAGCAAGCGGCACGGCGCGCAGAGCGTCGCCGAGTACCGCCGCGACGGCTACCTGCCGGAGGTCCTCGTGAACTACCTGGCGCTCCTCGGCTGGACACACCCGGAGGGCAGAGAGGAGTTCGCTGGTCTCGATGAGCTGGCGCGCGAGTGGGATCCGTCCCGCCTCGGCGCAAGCCCCGCCGCCTTCGACCTCGACCGTCTCCTCTCCCTGAACGCCCGGCATATCCGGCGCCTGCCCGCCGCAGAGCTCAGCCGAAGATTGAAGCCGTTTCTGGATGACCCGTTGCCTTTGGGACGAGAGCTTGAGGCAGTGGAGGCTCTTCGGGAGGAGATGCGGCTCCTCTCCGAGGCGCCGCGCTTGCTGCGTGAGCTTACCGAGCCGGTGGACCCGACGGTGTTCGCCGGGGAGCTGCCCCCTTCGAGCGACGAGGTCTTCACCCACACGATAGCTGCCCTCGAAGGACGTACGCTGGATAACCTCGACCAGGCGCGCGGCTTCGTCGGAGAGCTGCGTGTCTGGGCCAAAGCGGGGGGGATAGAGGTGCGGGACCTACTCCACCCCTTGCGACTCGCCCTCACCGGAAAGAACAGGGGGCCGGAGATGGCGCGGCTCCTCTTGGTGCTCGGTGCGGTGGAGGCGCGGGAGAGGATAGAGCGGGCCAGAGAGGCTAGACTACGCTCATGAGCGTCTACGTAAGGGACACCTTGAGCGGCGAGCGGGTCGAGATCGGGCAGAGCGGGAGGATCGGGCTCTACGTCTGCGGGCCGACGGTCTACAACCACATCCACATCGGGAACGCTCGGGCGCCTTTGTTTTGGGACGTGGCGGTCAGGTATCTCAAGAGCCGGGGCTACGACGTCACCTACGTCCAGAACATCACCGACGTGGAGGACAAGATCATAGGCAAGGCCAACGAGGAGGGCGTCTCCTGGGAAGAAGTGGTGCATCGCTACACCGACTCCTTCCACGAGCGCCTTCAGATGCTCGGCGTCGGCCTCCCCGACATCGAGCCGAGGGCTACGGAGCACATACCGGAGATGATCTCCCTTATAGGGGAGCTCATAGAGAAGGGACACGCTTACGCGCCGGGTAACGGCGACGTTTACTACGCCGTCGAGAGCTTCCCGGATTACGGCAGGCTCTCCCGCCAGCGCCTCGAAGAGATGCGCGAGAGCGAGAAGGGCCAGACGGGATTCAAGAAGAGTCCCCTGGACTTCGCCCTCTGGAAAGCGTCAAAGCCGGGCGAGCCCTCGTGGGAGAGCCCATGGGGGCCGGGTCGCCCGGGCTGGCACATCGAGTGCTCGGCGATGGTCGAGAAGCACCTGCCGGATGGCGCGGACATGCACGGCGGCGGCACGGACCTGCTCTTCCCGCACCACGAGAACGAGCTCGCGCAGAGTTGCGGCGCCCATCCGGACCACGCTTTCGTGCGCGCCTGGGTCCACCACGGGATGGTCAACTTCGCCGCGGACAAGATGGCCAAGTCCGTCGGCAACATAGTCGACGTCGCGGAGGCGGTAGAGCGCTACGACAGGAACGCGATCCGCATGTGGTTCCTGCAGAGTCACTACTCCCAGCCTATAGACTACTCCGAGGAGATACTCGAAGAGAAGCGACGCTCCTACGAGCGCCTCATGCGCCTGCACCGTCAGATAGCCGGCTCCAAGAACTCTTCCGGCCTCTCCGACGAACTGACCGCCCAGCTACGCGATCGTTTCGACGCGGCGATGCAAGACGACCTGAATACGCCCGAAGCCTTAGCAGCCATCTTCGAGGTCGCCGGCAGGGCGGGGCAGGAGGTCTCCGCCCGCCCCGAGGCCGCCGACGAGTTCTCCTCGCTCGCGGAGGCACTGCAGGAGGTCCTGACGGTCTTCGGTTTCGACCTCGCGGAGGAGCTCGCCGCCGATGTTGACGGGGTGCGCGTCCGCTACTCCGAGGAGCCGGGGAAAGATGTACTTCGCCGGGTCGCCGCAAGGGAACTCGCTCGGCGCGGGAAGGACTGGCCGCTCGCCGACCGTTTGCGCGCCGAGCTTGGAGCCGAGGGCTGGGCGGTCGAGGACACCGCGGAAGGTCCGATCCTCACCCGCCGGTAGCCTGTGCCGGAGACTATCTACGGCGTCCGACCCGTGATCGAGGCTCTGCGAGGCGGACGCCGCAAGGTCCTCGAGGTGCTCGACGCAACGGGCAGCGCACAGGTCGCACAGGCGGCGAAGGCCGCCGGCGTTTTCGTGCAGAAGGTTAGCCAGCAGCGGGTCGCTGAGCTCGCCGCCGGCGCCGTCCATCAGGGGATTGTCGCGCGGGTGAGTCCGTACCCCTACGTCGAGCTGGAGGATCTCCTGTCTACCCCGGTCCCCCTGGTAGTCGTTCTGGACGGCGTGACCGACCCGCACAACCTCGGGGCGGTGCTGCGCGTCGCCGACGCGGCCGGAGCGAGTGGGGTGGTGATCCCCAAAGACAGGGCCGCCGGCGTGACGGCCGCCGCGGTCAAGGCTAGCGCGGGGGCGAGCGAGCACGTGCCCGTTGCGAGGGTCACCAACCTCAGGCGGGCCGTAGATCAGATGCAGAGAGCCGGCCTCTGGGTCTACGCAGCCGAGGTGGGTGGGACGGAGTACGGGGACCTGGATCTCACGGGTCCGATCGGGCTGGTGCTCGGGAGCGAGGGACGGGGTGTGCGCAGGCTTGTGCGGGAGGGCTGTGATGGGACAATCTCCATTCCGATGCTCGGGGCGGTCAGGTCGTTGAACGTCTCGGTGGCGGCGGCGGTGCTTCTGTACGAAGCCAGGCGGCAGCGGGGACGATAGGGTTTGGCCCCGTACCTCATCCTCGACGGCTACAACGTGATCGGGGCTCTCGACCGCTACGGGACGAGAAAGTCGGGTAGCCTGGACGCCTCGCGAGAGCTACTCGTAAACGACGCCCTCAAGGCCGCGGGCTGGACGGGGCGGCGAATAATCGTGGTCTTCGACGCCCAGGGTGGCCCCGAGCCCGAGAGGACGGAGATGCGGGCCGGCGGCGCGGTGCGCGTGATCTACAGCGCCCCCGGCGAGTCGGCCGACGACGTCATCGAGCGACTGCTCGGCAACCTGGATGGCTTCGCTACGGTCTATACGGGAGACTTCGCCCTGCAGCGCACCGCGCTCGCCCGTGGCGTCTCGCGCGCCACACCCCGCGAGTTCGCCGCCCTTCTCGACGAACTCCCCGCCACGACCCGTAGCCCCGAGGCTCCGCGCCGCTCGCGCCTCGCAGACAGGCTCTCCTCCGAGACGCTGAGGAAGCTAGAGGAGATCCGGCGTCGGGCCGAGTAGCTCTCAGCTGTCAGGGAGCCTGGCTATGGCGAACGCCCCCGCGGCTTTTGGAGCGGTAGCCTACAAACGACGCCTGCTAGAATAACCGGGGTGACCGTGTGATGGTAGCCGACGGCTGATATGGCTAACTCGCCTGGGTAGCTCAGCGGCAGAGCAGCCGCCTTGTAAGCGGCAGGTCGGGGGTTCGAATCCCTTCCCAGGCTCTAATAAGGGGTTCCGTTGAAAACTCGGTGGCGTTTGCTACCATATCCGGGCGTTTCGGGGCGCGGGTCCCCAGGCGTGCTTGGGGGGTGTGCCCGAGCGGCCAAAGGGAGCAGACTGTAAATCTGCCGGCTTCGCCTACGGAGGTTCGAATCCTCCCGCCCCCACGAACAGAATATGCCCCTGTAGCTCAGTCGGTAGAGCACTTCCATGGTAAGGAAGGGGTCAGCGGTTCAAGTCCGCTCGGGGGCTCTGGGATCAAGGCCTCGAGGTCCCCGCGAGAGCGTGGCGGTGTAGCTCAGTTGGTTAGAGCAGCGGAATCATAATCCGCGTGTCGCAGGTTCGAGTCCTGCCACCGCTACTTTGGCCCCAGACAGCTGATAGAGAGAAAGGAAGCCCCAGAGTGTCAAAAGGAGTCTTTGAGAGGACCAAGCCGCACCTCAACGTGGGCACCATCGGCCACGTAGACCACGGCAAGACCACCCTTACGGCGGCCATAACGAAGGTGTTGGCCAAGCGGGTCCCAGACGACCCCGCAAACCGCGAGGTGGCCTTCGACCAGATAGATAACGCCCCGGAAGAGAAGCAGCGCGGTATCACCATAGCTACCTCCCACCAGGAGTATGCTACGGAGAACAGGCACTACGCTCACGTGGACT
>DASTQK010000353.1:0-3814 GCA_035761765.1 Rubrobacteraceae bacterium | reverse complement strand
ACCGCGACGGACTCTACCGCGTGGCATACAACGCCCAGTCGGTTGTCTCGGTGGCGTGGGCGGCGCGGTGGTTCTCGCGGCTGCCCGACCGGGAGCTGTACCGGGCGAGGCCGCCGCTCTCGTGGCTCATGCGCACCGGGCAGCTGGCCTCGCTGGGCGTGTTGCTCTCCGGGGTGCGGGTCGTCGGCGTCCTGGACTTCGCCGGGCTGACGCGCCTGCGGAATCTCCTCGCCGGCGTAGACCGGGGGCCGGAGCCGGAGGCGCAGGGACCACCGCTCGGCAGCGACGGCGAGATGGACAGTAGGGGAGCGTTCCGCCTGACCCGCCACCCCGGAAACCTCGGGGCCCTGGGATTCTTCCTGTTTCTACCGCGGATGACGGTGAACCGCGCCGTCCTCGCAGCGCTGGTGGCGCTCTACGTGGTCGTTGGCTCCATGCATGAGGAGAGCCGGCTGCACCATGCCTATGGCGCGGCCTACGAGCGCTACCGGCGGTCTGTCCCGTTCATGCTGCCCCGCCCGTCGCGAAGGTGGGAGCCGTGAAGAGCGTCGGTCTAACCGGAGCCCGGACGGTATTGCACGCCAGAGGAGGTGCCGCGTGGGCGGGGTAGACCCTCGCCTGTCCGCGGCTCTCACCGCGCACGCCTCGGTCGTGGCCTCCTTAAGCGCCGCGCACTCGCTGCGGGCTCGAGGTCCGCGGCGCACGCTGCTCTTCGCCGCGCTCGGTGGCACCATACCCTTCCTCGGAGAGCTACTGGCGATCCACATCCTGAAGGTGCTCCGCCACCATGCTCGCCCGCAGATCGGGGGCGTGCCGCTCGCCGTCGCCCTGGGCTGGTACAACATCGGCTACAACGCCTTCTGCGTCGCGGAGCACCTGCTGGCAGGCAAGGGAGACCGGGTGCTGGCGCCAGCCGCGGCGCTGGTGGCCACGGATCTTGACCTGTTGTTGGATCCGTGTGGGCTGGATCTCGGCCTGTGGGAGTGGAGCCGCAGCGGTCCATACGCCGCCGAGGTCGAGGGACCGAACGGTAGAGACGGCATCCCCGCCTTCAACTTCGCCGGCTGGATCGGGCTGATCTCCGCCGTTGCGCTTGCGTACCGGCGGCTTGCCTCTGACGCTCCCCGGCCGGCGGGAGGGCGCACCCCGGCGCTCCTGCTGCTCTCCTACTACCTGCCCGCGGCGGCGTGGGCGTCGAGGCGCCGCAGACGCAGGTACCTCGTCTACTCGGCGGCGGCGCTGCTCGCGGCGTCAGGGGCTACCACGGGTTGACTCCCGACCTCGGCGAAGTCGCGCCGTAAGCAACAACAAAGACTGATAGCTGAAAGCCAGGCCTCAAGAGGCCGAAGCGTGCTGAAAGCTGAAGGCGCGATCTGCAGAAGTCTCTAGAGACTTCTGCAGATCGCTCTAGTCCTCGTCCAGCAGGGACTGTCCCAGGTTGAGGATGGTCGGTGCCCAGAGACCGACGAAGATACCGGCCTCGCGCCTGCCCGTCATGTACAGCGCGAGCGAGATCAAGATAGATAGCAGGGTTCCCCCGACGTAGATGCTCTTGCCGCCGTTCATGGTTGCCTCCTTGCTTTGGGTTGCGGTATGTGCAATATACCCTCTGGCCTGTTCTGTAAACTATGTCAGAGATCATAGGCTTACGAGAGGGGCTGCGACGCCATGTTCGAAGACGGAGGGGACGGGAGGTTCGCGCGGCGCCCGGATCTAGGCGGGCGTTCCACGGTCTTTGGGAAGGGGGGGGCTGTGGCATGCGAGCACCCGGACGCGGCGCTCGCGGGTATCCGGGTGCTCGACGCTGGAGGCACTGCCGCGGACGCCTGCGTCGCGATGGCCGCCTGCATGGCCGTCCTCTCGCCCATGCAGACCGGCATGGGCGGCGACGCCTTCCTCCTCTTCTACGAGGCGGAGACCGGCTCGGTGATCGGGGCCAACGGCTCGGGTCGCGCGCCTGAGGCAGTCACCAGCGACAAGCTGCGTGAGAGGGGTCTGAGCGAGGTGCCCGAGCACGGCGGCCTACCGATCACGGTGCCGGGCGGGGTCCGGCTCTGGGAAGACGCGGCGAGCTCTCTGGGCAACCTGCCGCTCGCGCGCCTGCTCGAGCCCGCCTGGAAGCTGGCCGAGAACGGCTACCCCGTAGCCGAGGTCGTCGCCCGCTACTGGCAGGAGAGCGAGGAGCTGCTGCGCGAGAGCGGCGCCCTCCTCGTCGAGGGCCGGGCGCCCAGAGCCGGCGAGGTCTTCCAGCAGCCGGACCTCGCCCAGACCATCGCGGCCGTCGCAGAGGGCGGGGCGGACGCCTTCTACACAGGCGAGATCGCCCGCAGCATGGCCCACGCCGCGCAGGAGGCGGGCGGTTACCTGACCGAAAAAGACCTGGCTGCCCAAGAGACCGTCTGGGTCGAGCCCATCTCCACCGACTACCGGGGAGTTCGCATCTACGAGATACCGCCCCCGGGGCAGGGCGTCGCCGCCCTCGAGATGCTCAATATCCTCGAGGGATTCGATCTGGGCTCTCTGGACCCTGTGGGCGCAGACCGCATCCACCTCGAGGTCGAGGCCAAGAAGCTAGCCTTCCGGGATCTGCACGATGAGATAGGGGATCCGGAGTTCTGGCGCCACGCCGAGATCCCTACCGCGCGTCTGATCTCCAAGGATTACGCGGAGACCTTGCGCGAGAGCATCTCGCCGGAGCGGGCCTCGGGCAGAGTCCCCGAGCCGGCGCTTGGGGAGGACACTACCTACCTGTGCGCCGTGGACGCCAGGGGCAACGGCTGCTCGTTCATAAACAGCCTCTTCAAGGCGTTCGGCAGTGGCGTGGTCGCCGCAGGGACCGGCGTGTGCCTCCACAACCGGGGCATCTCCTTCAACCTCACAGAAGGCCATCCCAACGCCCTCGAGCCCCGCAAACGCCCCATGCACACGATCATACCGGGTCTGGCCACCAGAGAAGGCGCCCTTTGGGCGACCTTCGGGGTGATGGGGGCCTCGATGCAGCCCCAGGGCCACGCGCAGTTACTCTCGAACCTCATAGACCACCACATGAGCCCCCAGGAGGCGGTAGACCACCCCCGCCACCGCCACGACGGCGACACCCTCCTCGTCGAGAACCGCGTCCCCGCGCACGAGGTGGAGCGGTTGCGGAGCAAGGGGCACAGGATCGAGGTCGGGGAAGACTACATGATCCCTACCGGCGGCGCGCAGGTCATCCGGGTGCTCGAGGATGGCGTGCGCGCGTGCGGCAGCGACCCCCGCAAGGACGGCTGCGCGCTCGCGCAGTAGTGACGGCGCTGGGTAGGAGTCCGGCCCGCAGGGTCGCGGTCGCGGGGGTAGTCGGGGCGCTCTACGTCGTGTTGAGCCTCGCGGTGGCCCCGTTCGCGTTCGGGCCGCTGCAGTTCAGGGTCGGGGAGGCGCTAAAGCCGCTCGTCATAAAGTACCCTGCGACCATCCCCGCCTTCGGGGTCGGGACGGTGATTATCAACCTCTTCAGCCCCTTCGCCGGCACGCTCGAACTCGTCTTCATGCCGCTCGTGGACGTCACCGGGGGCGTGCTCTGCTACCTCGTGGCCCGCAGGATCGGTGGGGCGCTCGGGACCTACCTCGCCTCGCTGCTGTACGCTCTCTACACAGCCGCAGGGGTCGGGGTCGTCCTTACCGTCGTCGCCGGGCTGCCTTACCTCGCGTCCTTCGCCTCGGTCGCCGTCTCCGAAACCATACTGCTGCTCGCGGGCAACGCCCTGCTCGTCCGGCGGGTATAGGGCGTGACCCCGATCGAGTGAGCTTCTCCTTACGCAGTGGGCTTTATGTGCTG
>DASTQK010000352.1:0-12893 GCA_035761765.1 Rubrobacteraceae bacterium | reverse complement strand
AGGAGGACCATCGGGGCGAAGACGTAGGTCATGTAGTCCACGATGTTGTCCAGCATCGCTCCGTCGAAGAAGGGGAGCGCCTCGCTCACCCTCAGGCGGCGTGCCAAGAGACCGTCTGTGCTGTCGATGAGGAGAGCGGCGAGCATCAGCCAGAGCGCCTTCACCGCCTCCCCCTGGAAGGCTGCGATCAGGATCAGGAGCGCGAGCACCGCCCCGCTCGCCGTGTAGAGGTGAACGGCTACGGCCTTGGTTCTGAACCAGGGGGGATCCACGTTCTCCAAACCCGCCTCTTCGACGCCGATCTCTTCCATCCTGCCTCGCTGACTCTACGTTCCATCAACATGATACCAGCACGAGGGCTCCCGATATGTGTGCCGATATGCCCGCGGAGGCTTAACCGATCTCTGGACGCGCCTCGAGCGAGCGTATCCTGTTTATGGACGCCGCCACCTCTTGCGCCCGCGGAAGGCTGAGCTCCCCGGGGTGTCGTCCTTTGTAGCTGCCCAGCGAGTCGAGGCCCTTCTCGGCTATGGAGCCCAGCGCTTCCTCGACGACATCCTTTACGCTCCGGCTCTGGCCCGCGGCGGCGAACTCGCCTATGAGGCGGGCTATGGTCTCCGTCTGGCCGGCCTCGGCGAGCTGCTCGAGGTAGGAGAGCTCGACGCGCTCGCGGCCCAGCTCTATGGTATTGGCCCCCCTGCCGCGGGCTCTCTCGCGCCTGCCGCGCCGCAGGTCTATGGAGGACGCCCGCACGCTGCGTCCCCGCGGCGGGCGCATCTCTCCGTCTCCGATCGGGGCGCGCGGCGGGAACTCTCTGACGAGCTCGCGGGCGCGCGGGGTGACGTCCGAGGGCTCGTAGTCCTCCATAAGGAGCACGCGGTCAGCCACGTCGAGGTAGTCGCCGACGCCGCCCACCACCACGACGGTCGAGACGCCCAGAGTTCGGTGCAGCGGGCGCACAAGGTCTATAAAAGGGGAGATAGGCTCCTTGCGGACCAGCTCGCGCATCCGCTCGTCCCGGATCATGAAGTTCGTCGCGCTCGTGTCCTCGTCTACGAGGAGGAGGGACGTGCCCATCTCCAATGCCTCCGCTATGTTCGCCGCCTGCGAGGTCGAGCCCGAGGCGTTGGGCGTCGAGAAGTCCTCCGTGTCCCTTCCGCCCGGCAGCTCCCCGATCATGGCCGAGATGTCCACCCCCGCGACGCTGCGCCCGTCCTCGGCCCTGATCTTCACCGCATCGGACCTGGTTACCACAAACTCCCGGCCGTCCCCAACTACGTGGTCGTAGACGCCCCACGCGAGCGCCGAGAGGAGCGTGCTCTTCCCGTGAAACCCCCCCCCCGCCACCAGCGTCACGCCCTCCGGTATCCCCATGCCTTCTACCTCGCCCCGGTTGGGAAGCTCCACCGAGACCCTCAGCTCCTCCGGACCCTCGAACGGCACCGCGCCCTCCCTCAGGGGCCTGTCGCTCGCCCCGCTCTCGCGCGGCAAAACCGAGCCGTCGGCCACCAACGCGACGAGCCCGAGATCGCGCAATCGCAGCCGCAGGTGATCCGCGTCCTCAACCGTCTCGACGTGGTGCCGGGCACGAGCCACGCTCACGCCACCCGGAACGAGCGCGCGGCGAACGACCTCGGGCAGCTCGTCGAGCAGGACCGTCCGGGCAGCGCGGGCGTCCACCGTGCGGCCGCGCGCAGGCAACCCGACCGCCATACGCGCCTCGACGTGTTGGGTCGACACAACTATCGAGGTGCGGGGCACGACGACCTGGGAGGGGCGCTGTACCTCCACCCGCCCGCTCCCGCCCGAGCCACGGTTGCCGCGCACGTTGCCGCGCACGACATCGCGGATCGCCGCGTCCACCGCTCGCGTGAGGAAGTCCTCGAAGGCGACCCGGCGCACGGGGTTCTCGAAGAGCTGTCGATCGAAGGCGTTCTCCTTCGTGCGGATTCGGATGAGAGAAGGCGGGGCGAACGGGTCGCGCTGCACCCTGTCGATGGAGAGGGAGAAGGTTCCCAGGTCGTAGGTTCCCTGCAATTCTCTGTAGGCCCCGTAACCCTTGCGGTCTATGCGGTCGAGGATGGATCTGAGGCGTTGCATCAGCCTACTTTAGAGTCCTAGCGAAGAAAGCGTCGTCCGCTCTCCGTTCTGGGTAAGGAGGCAACCTGGAGCCTGGGGCGTGACTTTTCTCGACGCCAACCCTAGCGGACGTCTCGGCGGCATTGGCAAGTCGTCCGGTTCTATAGAGGGTTGGATCCAGGCTGGCGGATCGACCGTCAACGCTGCTTCAGCTTGTAGAGAGGTTTGTCGGAGCGGCCGGCCTCGCTCTTTATTATCTCTATCCGGTTCTCGGCCTCGAGCTCGTCGAGGGCGTGACGGATCTCCCGTTTATCATCGCCCAGAAGCCTGTGCCAGTCGGTGGTCGAGTAGAGGACGCCCTGGGGAATGGCGGTGAGGACCTTGAGGATCCTCCCTTTCGTCTCCTCCACTAGTCCAGACCCATCCTGGCCCATGCGGCGTGCAGGGTCGAGGATGCGACCTTGCGTGCCTTTTCGGCGCCCATCTCGAGGAGCCCGTCCAGCTCTCGCGGGTCGCCTTCCAGCAGCTCTAGCGCCCGCTCGCGGATGGGCGAGAGCGCCTCGACGATGACCTCGGCGAGATCCCCCTTGAAGTTCCCGTAGCCCTTGCCGCGGTACATCTCCTCGACCTCTGGAACGCTCCTGCCGGCCATGACGGCGTAGATATCGAGCAGGTTGGTGATCGCCGGTTTCTCGGGGCCCGAGATAATCTCCGTCCCCGAGTCGGTCCTGGCGCGCCGGACCTTGCGCCGGATCGTCTCCGGGTCGTCGAGCAGCGCGATGTAGCTGGCAGGCACGGGCGAGCTCTTGCTCATCTTCTTCGCCGGGTCGTCGAGCGCCATCACCCTCGCCCCGGTCTCCAGGATCAGGGGCTCCGGCACCACGAACGTCTCCCCGTACAACCCGTTGAACCGTCTCGCCAGCGTCCGGGAGAGCTCCAGGTGCTGGCGCTGGTCCTCCCCGACGGGTACGAGGTGGGCCCCGTACAACAGGATGTCCGCCGCCTGGAGCACGGGGTAATCGTAGAGGCCGACGCTCGCGGCCTCGGCCCCGCCCTTGCTCGCCTTGTCCTTGAACTGCGTCATGCGCGAGAGCTCGCCGACCTTCGCCACGCAGTTGAGGAGCCAGGCGAGCTCGGCATGCGCCGAGACGCGGCTCTGGCGGAAGATCACGGCCCGCTCGGGGTCGAGCCCGACCGCGAGGAAGATCGCCGCTAGCTCCCTCACGTTGTGCCTCAAGACCTTGGGGTCCTGGGGCACCGTGATGGCGTGCAGATCCACGACGCAGTAGTGACAGTCGTACTGGTCCTGTATGGATGCCCAGTTCTTTAGAGCCCCGAGGTACGTCCCGAGGTGGGGCGTGCCGCTAGGCTGGATGCCGCTGAATACTCGTCGCCTCGTCTCCATAAGCCCCATTCTAACGGACAGGGACGCTAGGGAGTTTCGCCGGGCGAGGGTGCTTCTAGATGAGAGAATTCTAATCCGGAATAGCCTTGACACCCGCAAGACGGGCCCTAAACTCTGTTTGACCCCGGAGGGGAGTATCCTTCGAGGCTCCATCGACATTTCGGCGATAGCCCGGTGGAGCACGCCCGGAGCAGGGGCGGGAGAGACTTCCGGCTTGTAGACAAGCGAGCCGAAGGAGTCTGGTGTGGTCGATACCGCCCTGCCGTGTGCGACGAGCGTCGCAACCGTTTCTCCGCGTGAGGCGCCCCTTGCCCCGAAGGGGGTGGGCGCATGAGCGTCTTTCCTATGTGGGCGTGGGCCGGGTTCACGGGGCTTGTCGTCGTCTTGCTGGTGCTCGACCTGTTCGTGTTCGGACGGGGCGCGCGAGAGATCTCCTTCCGGCGGGCGACGATCCTGAGCGCCTTCTGGATCGCCGTGGCCCTGCTCTTCGGGGTGGGGGTGTGGGTTCTGGCCGGACCGCAGCGGGGCGGCGAGTACTTCGCCGGCTACATTATCGAGAAGAGCCTCTCGGTAGACAACGTGTTCGTCTTCGCCCTGATCTTCTCGTACTTCGCGGTGCCGGCGCGCTACCAGTACAGGGTCCTTTTCTGGGGCGTCGTGGGTGCGCTGGTGTTGCGCGGCGTCTTCGTGCTCCTCGGGGCGGGTCTGCTGGAGCGCTACGACTGGATGATCTACGTCTTCGGGGCGTTCTTGATCTACACGGGCATAAGGATGGCCTTCCACCGGGACGCCGAGGTCCACCCCGAGCGCAACCCGGTCTTGCGGCTGACGCGCCGCCTGGTTCCCATGACCCCGGACTTCGAGGGAGAAGGGTTCTTCGTGCGGCGGGGCGGCAAGCTGCTCGCGACGCCCCTGTTCGCCGTCATCATCGTGGTGATGACCACCGACGTCGTCTTCGCGGTCGACTCCATACCGGCGATCTTCGCCATCACCTCCAGCGCCTTCATCGTGTGGACGGCCAACGCGTTTGCGGTGCTCGGCCTCAGGCCGCTCTACTTCATGCTCGCCGGCATGATCGGGCGCTTCGTCTACCTCCAGACCGGGCTCTCGGTGGTTCTCGTCTTCGTCGGGGTGAAGTTCATGATCTCGGAGGCGGTGGGCAAGGTGCCGATCTGGGTCTCCCTCCCGTTTATCGCGACGGTGGTAGCCGTCTCGATCCTGGCCTCCCTCTACAAGACGCGCGGCCAGCAACGCGAAGGCGTGCCGGTCGGAAAGAGTTGATGGTGCTCGTAGAGAACACAGAGAGATGAAAGGATCACATTGCTAACGATAATCGAGTTCGCCCTTGCGCTTGTCGCGATCCTCATCGGCGCAGCCTTCTTCACGAACGCGGTCGAGATCCTGGGCTCCCGGCTGGGCCTGCAACAGGGGGCTGTAGGGAGCCTGCTCGCGGCGGTCGGGACAGCGCTCCCGGAGAGCATGATCGCGATCGTCGCCATCGTGGAGCCTGTGGTCTCCGGCGGGGACCTGGAGGGGGGTGCCGAGATCGGGGTAGGGGCGATCCTGGGCGCGCCGTTCATGCTGGCGACGCTCGCGCTCTTCGTCGTGGGCGCCTCGGCGCTGGCCTTTAGACGCCGCCGGCCGCAGGGCGCGAGGCTGAGCGTGGACCCCGTGACTATCGGGCGCGATCTGCAGTACTTCCTGGTCTTCTTCGCCGTGGCCGCCGCGGTGGGACTGGTGCCGCTGCCGTTCTGGCTGAAGGTCGTCGTGGCGGGCGTGCTCGTCGCCGGCTACGCGCGCTACGCCAAGGCCACCCTCGTCTCCGGCGGGGACCTGGAGGAGGTGCCCGAGAGGCTGCGGGCTCTCCCCCGAACCCCGAACCCGCCGCTCTTCGCCGTTGCGGCGCAGATGCTGGTGAGCCTCGGCGTAATCGTCGCGGGGGCGCACTTCTTCGTCGACGCGGTGAAGCACGCGGCGGAGGGGCTCGGGCTGCCAGCCGGCCTCATAGCGCTCGTGCTCGCCCCTCTGGCCACGGAGCTGCCCGAGAAGTTCAACTCGATCTTCTGGATCAGGGACGGCAAAGACACGCTGGCCCTGGGGAACATGACGGGGGCCATGATCTTCCAGAGCACCATCCCGGTTACCTTCGGGGTCCTCTTTACCTCCTGGGACCTCGGTCCCCTGAACCTGTTCGCTACGGGGCTGGCCCTCGTCTCGGGCGGCCTGGCGTACCTCATGATCAGGCGCTCGGGCAAGGTCGGTGCCGGCCGCCTGATGGTCGGCGGCCTCTTCTACCTGGCGTTCGTGGTGGGGGCGGTGATGGTGATCGTCTGAGGCGGTTGGGGACGAGAAGATCGAAAGAGAGGAGAACCGGATGAATTACTTCCCGACGAGGATACTGCTGGCTACCGACGGCTCGGAGGACGCCGCAGTCGCTACCCGGGCGGCTATGGACATCGCGAACAGGAGCGGCTCGGAGCTGCACGTGATGCACGCCTTCGAGTTCATTCCGCCCCGCGAGTACATGAACGTCGCGCTGAGGCTGCACTCCCCTTCGGACTTCGCGGGGCAGGGGCAGCGGCTTCTCGACGAGCAGGTGAGGCGCGTCGAGGAGGCCGGCGGGAACGTCGCCGGCGCCCACCTGAGGATGGGCTCGCCGGTAGACCAGATCCTCTACGCAAGCGAGGAGCTCGAGGCCGGGCTCGTGGTTGTGGGCCGCAGGGGCCTGGGCGGCGTGAAACGCCTGTTGATGGGCAGCGTCTCCGAAGGTGTAGTCCACCACGTCCGGCGCCCCGCGCTGGTGCTCCGCAGCGCAGAGGACATCTGGCCCCCGTCGCACGTGATCATGGCCGACGACTCGTCTGATGACGCGAGGAAGGCGGCGGAGCTTGTCGCGAGCATCGGAGGTCTCTTCGGGGCCAGCGGCTCCCTGGTCCAGGTCTACCCGGGGCTCTTGAAGCCCTCCGGGGCGAACGGCTCGCCGGAGTCACGGATGGTCGAGCAGGCCCTCAGGCAGGCTGAAGAAGATCTGCAGAGTCGCGCCAGGGAGCTGGAGAAGCACCTCGGGAGCCGCCCTGAGGTCAGGCTCGTCGTTGATGAGGGAGACGAGGGCATAGCGCTCACGATCCTGGAGGAGGCGCAGAATCAGGGCGTCCCGACCCTGATATCCGTCGGCAGCCGCGGTCTCGGGCGGATAGGCCGCGTGCGGGTAGGCAGCGTCTCCACAAAGGTCGTCCGCGCCGCCGACGGGCCGGTCCTGGTTCACCCCAGGGAAGCGTAGGGGCAGTACGTGTAGGGGAGTGCCGGGACCACCAGGCAGTCAGGTCGCCTGGACGAGGAGTCCCGCCTTCAACAGGTCGCCTAGACCCGCCGGGAACCTAGAGCGGCCTCGATCTCCCGCGCCGCCGCCACCACCGGCTCCGCCAGTCGCTCGCCCGGACGCTCCCCGAGGCGCGAGACCGGCCCGCTCGCACACACCGCAGCCCTGAGCTCGCCTTTGGTGCCGAAGACAGGCGCGCTGACGCTCGCTACACCGGCCTCCCGCTCCGCCACGCTCTCCACCCACCCACGGGCTCTCGTCTTCTCGATCTTTGCCGCGTCGGCCCCTGGTAGACTCTCCACATCCTCCGCCCACGCGAGGAGCACCTTCCCCCCGGAACCGCGGTCCAGCGGCAGAACCGCACCAACCGGCACCGTGTCCCTCAAGCCCCCGCCAGCCCGCTCGACGGAGGCGACGCATACCCGGTGGTCACCTTCCCTCACGTATAGTTGCGTGCTCTCCCCGGTCTCGTCCCTCAGAGCAACCAGCACAGGCCGCGCCGCCTGCGTGAGATCCAAGCCCCCAGCCCTGCTACCCCACAACGAGAGCCGCGCGCCCAGCGAGTACCGCCCATCTACCCGCCCCACGAGCCTGTGCGCCTCCAGCGCCGCTAACAGCCGGTGCGCCGTCGGCCGCGATAGCCCCGTCCCACCCACAACCTGCGCGAGCGTCGCAGGTCCCCCCTCAGCGAGGAAGGAGAGGATTGCTACCGCCTTGTCCAATACCCCAACCCCGCTCGCCACGCCCTTGCCCTCTACCCCAAGCTTCTCTATACTGTCCATATATCAGACATTGTGTCTCATATAGTGAGACAAAGCAAGAAGGGTGGGTGCTTTGACGCTTGAGTGGGACGCCTCGGAGTACGAGGAGGTCTCTACGCCGCAGACGGGCTGGGGCGCGGACTTTCTCGAGACCTTTCGGGAGCGGCGCGGGCTGCGCGGGGACGAGGTGGTCATCGATGCGGGGTGCGGTACGGGGCGGGTGACGGAGTTTCTACTGTGGCACGTGCCCCGTGGGAGGGTGATCGCGGTCGACGCCTCGCGGTCGATGGTCGAGGCGGCGCGGCGGCGTTTCGCGGGGGACGAGAGAGTGCGTGTCGAGCACAGGGACATCCTCGAGCTGGAGGTAGAGGAGCCGGTTGATGTGATCTTCTCCACCGCCACCTTTCACTGGATCCTGGACCACGAGCGGCTCTTCGGGCGTCTCGCGCAACTCCTGAGACCGGGAGGCAAGCTCGCGGTCCAGTGCGGCGGGGAGGGGAACATAGCCCGCACGCTCGCGGCCACCGAGCGGGTAATGGGCGAGGGACGTTTCAGGGACGCCTTCGCCGGCTGGGAGGAGGGCTGGAACTTCGCGGATAACGGGACGACGAAGGTTCGGCTGGAGGCCGCCGGGTTTGAGGAGGTCGAGACCTGGCTACACGAGGAGAACACCGAGTTCGCTTCGGTCGGGGAGCTTGCTCGCTTTCTCAAGACGGTCGTATTGAAGTCTCATCTGGCATCTTTACCGGAGGGGGAGAGGGACCCCTTCGCCGCTGCGGTAGCCGGGCTGCTCGCGGAGAGAGAGTCGCTCGTGGTCGACTACGTCCGGTTGAACATCCTCGCCACCCGGTCGGGGGCCGCGTGAGGAGCGCCGAGGTCGTCGTCATCGGGGCGGGGGTGATCGGGGCCAGCGTCGCCTACCACCTCGCGCTCAAGGGATGCGGTACCGTGCTCGTGCTGGAGCGCGAGGGTGCGCCCGGAGGGGGCAGCACGGGGAGGGCGACCGGAGGGTTCCGCGCCCAGTTCGGCTCCGAGATAAACGTTCGGCTCTCGCTGCTCTCGCGCGAGAAGCTCCTGCGCTTCGAGGCGGAGCTCGGGGTGGACCCCGGCTACCGTCCATGCGGATACCTCTTCCTGGCCGATGACGAGGCGCAGCTCGAAGCGCTGCGGCGGGCGCAGAGCGTGCAGCGGGCGGCCGGGTTCGATGAGACGCGGGAGGTGGGGCCGGAGGAGGTAGCGGAGATCAACCCTGCCGTTCGCACGGGTGGGCTTGCGGGGGGCTCGTTCTGCGCGACCGACGGGTTTATCCGGCCTGTGGAGATCCTGCGCGGCTACGTCGCGGGCGCAGAGCGGCTGGGAGTGAGGTTCGAGTACGGCGTCGAGTGCGAGGGATTCGTGCTCGACGATAAGGGCGCTATCTTTGCCGTGCGTACCGGGGACGGCGAGGTCGCCGCCGGCGCGGTGGTCAACGCTGCGGGACCCTGGGCTGGCGTCGTCGCGGGTGAGGCCGGGATCGGGCTTCCCGTTTGGCCGCTGCGCAGGCAGGTAGCGATTACACACCCCTTAGACGCGCTGCCGGAGGAGATGCCGATGACCGTCTTTGTGGAGGACGGTTTCCACCTGCGCGTCCGCGACGGTCGGGTGATGCTACTGTTGCCCGACGAGCCGCAGGTCGCCGACCCCTTCGACCAGAGGGTCGAGGAGGCTTGGATCGGGTCGGTCCTCCAAACGGCGCGCGAGCGCGTAGCGGGTCTGGAGGAAGCTTCCATCGACCGGGAGCGGTGCTGGGCCGGCCTCTACGAGATGTCGCCGGACGGCCACGCGCTGCTCGGGAAGGTGGAGGAGATGGACAACTTCTACGTGGTCAACGGATCGTCGGGTCACGGGGTCATGCACGCCCCGGCGCTCGGCCAGTTGCTGGCGGAGATCATCCTGGACGGAGCCGCGAGCACGCTCGACGTGAGCGCGCTGCGTCCTTCGCGGTTCGCCGAAAACCGGCCCAACCTGGCACCGACGCTCTTATGAAATACACTGACCTTTCAGAAGGAGGCAACATGGACAGACCGAAGACGCTCGTAGAGAAGGTTTGGGAGAGGCACGTGGTACGGAGGGCCGAGGGGGAGCCGGATCTCCTCTACGTGGATCTCCACCTCGTGCACGAGGTAACCTCACCGCAAGCTTTTGAAGGGTTGAGGCTCGCGGGCCGCAAGGTACGGCGCCCTGACCTCACCCTCGCGACCATGGACCACAACGTCCCGACGTGGGGCCCGGATCGCCCGGTGGAGGACAGGGTCTCCGCGAAGCAGATGGAGGCGCTCAGGGAGAACTGCGAGGAGTTCGGCATACGGCTCCACCCGTGGGGCTCCATCGGCCAGGGCATCGTCCACATCATCGGGCCGGAGACTGGCCTCACGCAGCCGGGGCTCGTGATCGTCTGCGGCGACTCCCACACCGCGACCCACGGCGCCTTCGGAGCCCTTGCCTTCGGCATCGGCACCAGCGAGGTCGAGCACGTCCTCGCGACCCAGACGCTGCCCCAGAGGAGGCCGAAGACCATGGCCGTTACGGTCGAGGGCGAGCTGCCAGCCGACGTGACCGCCAAGGACCTCATGCTCGGCATCCTGAACAGGATCGGGACCGGCGGCGGGGTCGGCCACGTCATCGAGTACCGCGGCGAGGCGGTGCGCTCCCTCTCGATGGAGGGCCGCATGACCGTCTGCAACATGTCCATCGAGGGCGGAGCGCGCGCCGGCCTCATAGCCCCCGACGAGACCACCTTCGAGTACCTGGAGGGCAGAGAATACGCCCCAGAGGGCGAGGACTGGGAGAGGGCCGTCGAGGAGTGGAAGAGACTCCCGACCGACGAGGGCGCCCTCTTCGATAAAGAGGTCTTCATACAGGCGGAAGACCTCGTCCCTTACGTCTCGTGGGGGACGACGCCGGCGCAGAGCGTCCCGCTTGACGGGGAGGTCCCCGAGCCCCAGAACGACGGCCACGAGCGGGCTCTCAAGTACATGGATCTCGAGCCCGGGACCCCCATAAGGGAGATCGAGGTAGACACCGTCTTCCTCGGCTCGTGTACCAACGCCCGCATCGAGGACCTGAGAGCGGCCGCCCGTGTCCTCGAAGGCCACAGAGTCAAAGAGGGCATCCGCGCCCTCGTCGTCCCCGGCTCCATGCGCGTCAAGAAGCAGGCCGAGGAGGAGGGGCTGGATGGGATCTTCACGCAGGCAGGCTTCGAGTGGCGCAACGCTGGCTGCTCGATGTGCCTCGGTATGAACCCGGACATCCTGCAGCCGGGCGAGCGCTGCGCCTCGACGTCCAACCGCAACTTCGAAGGGCGTCAGGGCAAGGGCGGCAGGACCCATCTCGTGAGCCCTGCTGTCGCGGCGGCGACGGCGGTCATGGGCCGCTTCGCTTCGCCGTCGGAGCTCGGTGTGCCCGTGGAGGTGAGCTAGATGGAGCCCGTACAGCGCGTATCCGGGAAGGCGCTGCCGCTCGGCTGGGACGACGTGGACACGGACCAGATCGTCCCGAGCGACGCCCTCAAGCGGATTGAACGAACCGGCTTTGGCCAGTTCCTGTTCTCCCAGTGGAGGGAGGACCCGGAGTTCGTGATGAACAGGTTCGAACACGAGGGAGCCGTCGTGATGCTCGCCGGGAAGAACTTCGGCAGCGGCTCCAGCCGCGAGCACGCGCCGTGGGCCATACAGGACCACGGCTTCGGCGCCGTCATCGCCCCCTCCTTCGCCGACATCTTCAAGAATAACTGCGCCAAGATAGGACTACTGGCCATAGAGCTGCCCGAAGAGGCGGTGAAGAGGCTTGTAGACGCCGTGCGGGAAGACCCGGAGACCGTAATCACCGTCGAGCTCACCGAGCGTACGGTCACCGGCCCCAACGTGCGCGAGACGTTCGATATGGACGACTTCACCCGCCGCCGGCTCATGGAGGGCCTCGACGACATAAGCCTGACCCTGACGCACGAAGACGAGCTGGAGGACTACGAGCGGTCACGTCCGGGCTATCTGCCGAAGGTTCTCTAGAGCACCGCCTCTGCCACGCGGGGCTGGACTCGAGGACGTTCAGGGTCGAGGCCGTGAGGCATCTCCAGAAGGCGATTCCCATAGACGCTTCGTTCTTCGCCGACCCTGCTCTTTACCAGCGCCGTGCTCGACGACGTCCCCACCCAGTTCGTCGAGAACGAGTTCCTGAAGGATGTTGCCTGAGCCACACTCGAGGTCGTGGAACGCGCTCTTAGTCGCCGGACCGATCTGGATGAGCGAGAGGAAAGTGGCGAGCGTGGGATCGAACCCTGCCTTTCGAGGCCAGCAAGCGGGCCCACTCGCTTTCGAGCTCGGCGGCAATCTCGCCGGGGATCTCGACGCCGCCGGTCCGCGCGTCCCAGGGACCGCCCGAGAGGGGGTCCTCTTTAAGCATGGAGCGCGGGAGTATCTCTTCGGAGTCGGAGTCGAGCAGAACGTATAGACGGATGGGGACGTAGAGGGCGAGCCCGCCCTTTACGTCCCAGTGCTCTTGTTGGTAGACGTCCGAGGTGGCCCAGCCGGAGGCGAAGATGCCGCGGCGCTCGCCGCTCCGGTGTCCCTGGCGCATCATGAAAACGCGGTCTCCGGCGGTGATCTTGCGGTTGCGGCCGCAACTCCACGAGGTGGCGTAGAACCCGTGGTCTCTGACGTCGTCTATGCAGTCTCGCAGGTCCTCCCACTTGTATGCCTTCTCCGGGTTGAAGGTGAGCAGATACGTCGGCGCGTGGTCTCTCTCTGGCGGAAGGTCTGACTCCGTGTACCTCTCGACGCCGACGATGCGGTCGATCTCGTCTTCCAGCTCCGTGAGAGCAACCGGGGCGGCCGGGTCCCCGTGGTAATGGTCGACGCTCCTGGCGCTCCCGTCTTCATACTCGACCGAGGTCACACAGCTCGGAGCGCCGGGGAACTCGCGATCAGTGTACGCGTCCTCCAGTAGTGAATAACTTGCCTTCTCAAAGGCCGCCGCCAGACGTTGCAGTCTCCTCCCGGAGATCCTCCACCTGTAGACGCCCACCCTTGTGACGTAGGCTTCCCCGAAATACTCCACCTCTCCCTTTCCCGAGACCGTTACCTTGTAGACCGGGCACGCGCCGGAGCAGCGGGTGCGTTCCAGGGTGATCTTCCTGATCCTCGATGCCATCCTCTACCTCTCCGAAGACTGGGTTCGCGGATTATACGGGAACGCCCCCGCGGGGCGTTGTTGCTCCGGTAGGTGTCCGGAGCTACGATGAGCGCTCGCCGTCGCTCGCAAAGGGGGGGGATCTCGATGCCTGAAGTCGCCA
>DASTQK010000351.1:0-15656 GCA_035761765.1 Rubrobacteraceae bacterium | reverse complement strand
AGGGCTGGTCGGTGATCAGGTAGGAGATATCCTCACCCGGCGGTTATCTCCTGTGCCTTCGCTTGCGGTAGAGACGTCAGGGTTATCCCGGAGGTAGATGTGGACCACACGCCTCTCAGCGGGGCTCATAGGCGGGAGTTCGACGGCGCGCCGCTCCCGCACGGCCCTACGAGCGGTACGGTGGGCTATGCCCTGGATAGCCTCGACCCGGCGCTGGCGGTAACCCTCGGCGTCGAGCACTATCCGCTTCACGAAGGGGTGCTTGCGATAGACAGCCGCGTTCACCAGGTACTGCAGCGCGTCGATAGTCTCGCCCTTCTGTCCTATAAACAGCGCCGTGCTATCCGAGGCGACATCTACCGCGATAAACCCGTTTGCGTCGTAGACGTCGATACGTGCGTTGAAACCCATAGCATCAACGGCGGTGGTCACCAGGTCCCGGACCTCGGCCAGGAGCTCATCCGGGGCCGGCACGTCCTCCTCTTCGGAGTCTTCGCCATAGACCTCGGACAGATCCGGGGAGGGAGCCGGACCGGCTACATCTTCATCCGCTTGCGCGGGAATGAGCGGGGTCTCCTCTGGTGTGGCTTGGGCATCGGGTTCGTAGCCGCCCGCTTCCGAGTCCGGCACTTTGACGACGATGCGCGCGTCTCTCGCTCCGATACCGAGGAAACCTTCGCTGCCGGCATCCAGCACCTCGTAGGAGAGGTTGCTGGCGTCCAGACCCAGGCTTTCAGAAGCCTTCTGCAGTGCTTCGTCTACCGTACCGGCGTTGAACTCGCGAGAATTGGTCATCTCTTTTTCTTCTTTCTCCGTCTCCTCTTGGCTGACTTCGCGGCCTGCGCGGCGGCATCGCCGTTCGCGCTGGCCTGCTTCCCCTGGGAACCGTCCTGAGTCGTCCGGTCCTCTGGCGCTGTGGCTCCATTACCGGACTTGTTCATTTTGGGGAAAAGGCTCTGGGGTTCCCAGCCGGGGGGTCTCCGGCCGGGGCCGTGGTGGTAGATCACGTAGTTCTGTATCAGGGTCACCAGGTTAGAGGTAATCCAGTAGACGAACAGCCCGGCGGGGAAGTTGAGCAGGAACACCGTGATGCCGATAGGCAGCAACCGCATCAGCCAGCGCTGCTGAGGGTCTATATTCTTTGCGGTGATCTCGGTTGCCGCGAGCATCGTCAGCGCGGAGATGATGGGGAGGAGGTAAGTGGGGTCCGCAGCCGACAGGTTCTGAAACCAGAGGATGCCGCCCTCGTGGAAACTGGGATACTCGGGCGGTACGACCTTGTCCCCGATCGTATAGCCTCCGAACTGGCGTATGACGTAGAAGATCCCGATAAAAATCGGCATCTGCACCAGGATGGGCAGGCAACCGCCCAGAGGGTTGACCTTGCGCTCCTGGTAGAGCTTCATAATCTCTTCTTGCTGTCTCTGGCGGTTGTTCGGGAACTGGGCCCGGATCCTGTCCATCTCGGGCTTCAGGTCCTGCATGGCCCGCATGTTCTTTACCTGCTTGACCGTCAGCGGGAACAAGAGACTTCGCACCACGACGGTGAGGAGCGCGATGCTCAACCACCAAGGCGCGCCCAGCGGCCCCTCGTGGAAGTAGAGGAGGACCTGACCCAGAATGTTCACTATGGGGTCGAAGAGCCTCGCGAAGAAGTCTGCTATGGCGTTGAATAGGTTAGTCACTTGACCGGGTCGAACCCTCCCTCAGAGAACGGGTGACAACGGAGCACCCGCCGAGCACCCATGAGGCTGCCCCTCAGCAGACCGTGCGTCTCGACCGCCTGCAGCGTGTACAGCGAACAGCTAGGCGTGAACCTGCAAGTCGGCGGCAGCATGGGGGAGACGAAGCGCCGGTAACCCCTGATCGCAGCTATGACCAACGTTCTCAACACGGCTACCTCGGTCCGGCCCCTCTGACCTTGCCGGTCTCACCCAGCTTGCGCAGCGACCTCGCGAACTCCTCCTTCAGCTCGTGCAGGCTGGCCTCGGAGGCTGCCGGACGCGCCGAGACGACGAGATCCCAGCTCCCGGGAGCCTCGTCGAGGGTCGAGTAGAAGACCTCGCGCAGCCTCCTCCGGACGGCGTTGCGCGTCACCGCGTTGCCGACCTTTCGGGAGACGGAGAGACCGAGGCGGGGCGTACCGAACTCATTAGGGAAAGCGTGCACGGAGAACAGCCTGCCCCTGTAGGCGGCGCCCTGCCGGTAGACCCTCTCGAACTCGGGAGAGTCGGTCAGACGTGTACGCTTACTCCGTGGCAAAGATCAGACAGCCAGCCGATGCCTGCCGCGCCGGCGGCGGGCCGATAGCACCCTCCGACCGCCGACCGTGCTCATGCGCTTGCGAAACCCGTGCGTCTTTGCCCTCTTGCGGCGATTCGGCTGGTACGTACGCTTCATAAAACTCCTCCGCGAGCACTCCGGATGCTTCGAACAACCCGGAGAGTATATCCGAAGCCACCGGGACCATCCACCAAAGCCCGCCCCTCAGAGAGTACTCCTCACCACAGCATCCGGTACAGACCATGCCCGAAAAGTGCTGCAAATGGAGCTCTAATTCGCCTGCACCCGTGCCTCCGACGCACAGGACGTAACCGGTTTGCAAGCCCCGGGTGGCGCAGTTCGCGCTGGTCCGGCGGGCTTTCCAGCCGGTTATCCACAGTTGTGGATAACTATGTGGATAACCGCGTAAATTGCCTGCAAACGTTGCATTTACCCGCCAACGCTATAGCGCCGTGACGAGGGGTGCGTTAAATTCCGGCATGGGGATGATACGCACGGAGCGAACACCAGGTCAGACGGAGAGTGCGGGCGTTGGCGTTCGCATAGCGGTTTATCCGCGTTCTGGCGAGCCCGAGGTGACCGAGGTCGCTGCGGCGAACCCGGCTTCTGCGACGGCCAAGTTCACCAGGCTAGTCATGGACGAGGTCAGGGCGGCGGGGGGGAGGGTACCCGAGGAAGCGGTTCGCGAGGTAGTCGAGAACCTTGTGCACGCTGGCTACAAGGGCGTGGTGATCTCCGTTCTGGAGGATGGAGACACTGTGCGGGTCTCGGACAAGGGTTTGGGGATACAGCACAAGGAGAGGGCGATGGAGTTCGGCTTCTCCGGTGCCGCGCCGGAGGCGCTGCATGGGATTCGAGGCGTCGGCGCGGGCCTTGGCATAGCGCGCGCGGCGGCGGAGAAGGTGGGGGGTACGGTGACCGTCGAGGACAACATCGGCGGCGGCACCGTCGTCACCATCTCCGTCGGTCAAAGCGCGGAGGACCGGAAAGACAAGGGAGCCGAGGAGGTCACCCGGCCTGCGCCGGGACGCCGCTATCCGGACGGGGTGCCCCGGATGAACATTTCGGAGAGGCAGCAGAAGGTCTTGATCACGGTGCTGGAGTGTGGCGAGGTCGGTCCTTCGACGGTCGCGGAGCGTCTGGAGATCAGCGTCAGCACCGCCTACCGCGACCTCTCGGTCCTCGAGGAGCATGGCCTGGTGGCAACAGACGAATCGGGCAAGCGGGTCATCAGCCCGCTCGGGAAGGATCTTGTAGAGGCCATCGTCAATACCTGGGTCAGGTAGGCGGTGGAGGAGAGTGTGGAACAGGTCTGGACCGAGGTGCTCGATCGCGCCTCCGAGCATATAGATGTCTCTTCCTTGAGGGTCTGGTTCGAGGGGATACGACCCGTAGATTTGTACGAGGACCGGCTGGAGATATCCGTCCCGAACACGTTCGCCAAGGAGTACATCGAGAGCCGCTTCCGCCCTTTGTTGGAGGAGGCCCTTGACTCCGTGCTGGGAAGGGAAGCCTCGCTGGTGGTGAGCGTCGGCGGGGACCGCCCTGGAAGCGGTAACGGCGCGGCTGACGCCGAAGGGGCGGAATCGGTGCTCAACGCCCGCACACCCAGGTCCTTCAAGGCCAAGTACACCTTCGACACCTTCGTCATCGGTGCCGGCAACAGGTTCGCCCACGCGGCGACGCTCGCGGTGGCCGAGACCCCGGGGCTCGTCTACAATCCGCTGTTCATCTACGGAGGTGTCGGGCTCGGGAAGACGCACCTCTTGCGCGCCGTGGGGCACTACGTAGAGGACCAGGACCCCAGCATGCGCGTCCGCTACGTGACGTGCGAGCAGTTCACCAACGACTTCATCAACTCCATGCGCGACAACGCGCCGCTCGAGTTCCAGAAGCGCTACCGGGAGAACGACGTGCTCCTCGTGGACGACATCCAGTTCCTGGAGAACAAGGTGGAGACCCAGGAGGCCTTCTTCCACACCTTCAACGCGCTATATGAGGAGAACAAGCAGATCGTCATCGCCTCCGATAGGCATCCCAAGTACATCCAGACCCTCGAGAACCGGCTGGTGAGCAGGTTCGAGTGGGGACTCGTCACCGACATCCAGCCCCCCGACCTCGAGACCAGGATCGCTATCCTGCGCAAGAAGGCGATCATGGACCGCCTCGAGGTGGACGACGAGGTTCTCACCTTCATCGCCTCGAAGGTCTCGACGAACATCAGGGAACTCGAAGGCGCCCTGGTGCGCATCCTCGCCTACGCCTCGCTCTACGGCAGACAGTTGAGCGTGGCGCTGGCCGAGGAGGTCCTGAGGGACATACTTCCGGACCAGGCATACCGCGAGATACCGATAGAGCTCATCCAGCACGAGGTCTGCCGCTACTTCGGTGTCTCGAAGGCGGATCTCGTGGGCCAGAGCCGCTCCAAAGCCTTCGCCTACCCGCGCCAGGTCGCCATGTATCTCTCGCGCGAGCTCACCGACGAGTCACTCCCCAAGATAGGCAAGGCGTTCGGAGGCCGCGATCACTCGACCGTTATGCACGCCACCTCCAAGATAGCTAACCTTATTAACAGCGACCGCGACGCCTTCTCCCAGATCCACGAGATCACCCACCAGATCAAAAGCAAGCGTTGAGCCTCTCCTCTCTTCGTATCCCCTCCCCCCAGGGGAGGTACTTTGTAACACCGAGAAGGCCTTTAATGCTTATTCTGTCCACACTCTATCCACAGGCTGGAGCGGAGATGTGGATAACTGCGTCGGGATCCATCCACAATTTCGCGTGGTTATCCACAGAAGCTGTGGATAACTGCTCCAGCCTGTGGAAAAGTCGAGGGTATCCGGGTGTGGCGGCTGTGGATAAACCTGTGGATAACAGGGGTCGAATCTGTGGATAAACCTGTGGACAGAACTGTGGACAACCCGGGGCTGTGGATAACTCGGCACTTATCCACAATCTGTCCACAGGTTGCGGGCACTTATCCACAATTTTTTCCACAGGCCGCGTTGGAGGTATTTGGCTTAGGTAAGGTAGATCGTGTCGGTTATCCACATATCCACAGCCCTTATTATTATTATTAATCTAATAAATATAGGGTTAGATAGTAATAATAAGGGGAGAGAGGAGGAGGTATGAGGGCTGTTTGCAACACGGAGGCCTTCGGCAAGAAGCTTGCTCTGGTCTCCAGAGGAGTCTCTGCGAGATCTACCATCCAGTTGCTCGGGGGGATACTACTCGAGGCTGGCGACGGTTCGGTGAGGCTCTCGGCGACGGACATGGAGATATCGGTCCAGACCTCTTCGCTGGCGGAGGTCGAGGAGGAGGGGAGGGTCGTCATCCCGGCCCGCATCTTCAACGACATCGTGCGGTCGCTACCGGGAGGTAGCTTCTCGCTGGAGCACGACGACTCGGGCGGGACGGTGAGGCTCTCGGCCGGGGAGAACGAGTACCGCATCAGGGTGTATGCGGCCGACGACTTCCCGCAGCTGCCGGGCTTCGACGCGGAGGCGGCGTTCAAGATGAGCGGGGAGTTGCTCGTGGAGACCGTCGAGAAGGTCTCGCGGTCCTACTCGAGGGACGAGACCAGGCCCGTGTTGACGGGGATCCTCATCAGCTTCGAGGAGAACCGGGTCAGGATGGTGACCACCGACTCGTACCGCCTCAGCATCAAGGAGACGGAGCTTGCGACGAGTGCCTTTGAGGGGGAGAGGGAGGCGATAATCCCGGCGCGGGCGATGCAGGAGGTCTCCCGCATCTTCTCCGGCTCGGAGGAGGAAGAGGTCGAGGTCGCTCTCTCGGAGAACCAGGCGCTCTTCAGGATCGGTGACGTACTGTTCGGCACCCGTCTCATCGACGGCAACTTCCCCGAGTACCGGAGATTATTGCCGACCACGTTCGAGCGGGAGATATCGGTGAGCCGGGAGGATCTGGTGGGCACCTTGCGGCGCGTCAACCTCTTCGCCCAGCGCCAGACGCCGCCCGTCCCTGTGAGCCTCTCGTTCTCGGAGGGCGCCGTCGAGGTCATCGTGCGCAACGGCGAGGTTGGGGAGGCCCACGAGAGGTTGCCGGCGACCAGCGAGGACGACTTCCTCATCTCCTTCAACCCGGGCTATCTGCTGGACGGCGTCTCGGCGATCGACACCGAGAAGGTCGTCTTCAAGCTCAACGAGGCGCTCAAGCCCGGCCTCATAGTACCCGGCGAGAACGGGGAACCGGATTTTCTGTACCTGATCATGCCGATGCGCGACCCCTCCCAGGGCTAGGACCGTAGCCGAGCCCGTGCAGCTCTCACCAGGCATGACGCTCGGTCAGGCGCTCAAGGCTTCGGACGTAGTCGGGAGCGGCGGCGAGGCGAAGGTCGTGATCCAGAGCGGAGAGGTCAGGGTGAACGGCGAGGTCGAGACGCGCCGCGGCCGCAGGCTGAGAGAAGGCGACGTGATCGAGGTAGGGGACGAGCGCCTGGAGGTAGGTTGACCTCCTACCTGCGAGCCTTGAGGCTCGTGAACTTCCGCAACTATCCGGACGACACGGTCGTGCTGGCCCCCGGCCTCAACGTCGTCGTGGGCGACAACGCGCAGGGGAAGACGAACCTGCTCGAGGGGATATCCTTCGCCGTCACGGGCTCCTCGCCCCGCACGCCCAACGACTCCGAGGTCGTCCGCTGGGGGCTGGACTTCGCTCGCACCGAGGCCCGCGTGTCCCTGGACGGCGGCGAGCGCGCCGTGGCGGTCGGCTACGCCCCGGGCCAGAAGAAGCGCATCACCGTGGATGGCGCTCCGGCGCCCTCGCTCGCGACCTACGCCGCGGGCGGCGCGGGGGTGAGGGTCGTGACCTTCTTCCCCGACGATGTGCGGATCGTAAAAGGAGCCCCCGCCGACCGCAGGGAGTTCCTCGACGGCCTGCTCTCCACCCTCCGCCCGGCTTACGCCAGGGCGGCCGTCGAGTACGCGAAGGCCGTTCAACAACGCAACCAGCTCCTCAGGAGGATCCGGGATGGGTTCTCCTCGGAGCGCACGCTCTCGACCTGGGACAGGAAGGTCGTCGAGCTCGGGGAGACGCTCCTCAGGGGTCGCCAGGCAGCCCTCGGCCCCCTCGAGGCATACTTCGCTGCCTCTCTGAGAGCCCTGTACGGCCCTGAGAAGGCCGACGTGCGCTATTCGTATAGCGCACCACTCGACGGGTACGCCGAGGCGCTCAGAGGGGCTCACAGCGCCGACATCGAACGCGGCACCACCTCGGTCGGGCCACACCGGGACGACTTCGCGGTCCTGCTCGGCGGGGTGGACCTCACGACCTACGGCTCGCAGGGTCAGCAGAGGCTCGCCACGCTCGCGCTCAAGTTCGCCGCCAGAGACCACGTGAGGGGGGAGACGGGGGAGGACCCCATACTGCTCTTCGACGACGTCATGAGCGAGCTCGACGAGCGCCGCCGCGGGTACCTTGCCGGGTACTTCCTCGAGAGCACCCAGGCCGTTATCACCACCACCAACCTCGACTACTTCGACGAAGAGATACTCGAAAGGTCCCACGTCGTACGTATATCTGGTGGTGCCGTCTCGGAGACTACAAGCGGTGGTGTTCGGTAACTAGCTCGCACGTTCCGAAAAAGGCTTAGGTAAGCGGCAAACAGCGCGAAGAGGGGTTGGAAAGCGCACAAGATGTGTTACAATCTTGGGGTGCGAACCTTTGTCGATAAGAGCGATTTCGCAACCACCGCAGGTTATATGACGAGGAGGACCCTTTTTGGGGACTAAAGCTGCGCGCAAGCGCTCCAAGAGCACCTACGATGCAAGCTCCATACAGGTCCTCGAGGGGCTCGAGGCCGTAAAGCGGCGGCCCGGGATGTACATCGGCTCGACGGGGCCGCGGGGGCTTCACCACCTCGTGTGGGAGATCGTGGACAACTCCATAGACGAGGCGCTCGCCGGGTACTGCTCGGAGATCCTCGTGAGTGTCCACGAAGACAACTCCGTCTCCGTGACAGACGACGGGCGGGGGATGCCGGTTGGCAAGATGGAGAAGTACGGCAAGTCCGCCGCCGAGGTCATCATGACCACGCTGCACGCCGGCGGCAAGTTCGACGGGCAGGGCTACAAGGTCTCCGGCGGGCTGCACGGCGTCGGCGCCTCGGTCGTCAACGCGCTCTCTGAGTGGCTGGAGATGGAGATCCGGCGCGAGGGTCACGTGTGGACCCAGCGCTTCGAGCGCGGCTTCCCGAAGGGGGATCTCGCGGAGGCGAGAAAGCTCAAGAGGGGCGAGGGGACGGGGACCCGGATCAGCTTCATGCCCGACCCGGAGGTCTTCACCGAGACCCGCGAGTTGTCTTTCGACACGCTCTCTCGCCGCTTCAGAGAGTCAGCCTTCCTCAACAAGGGGCTCAAGATCCGGCTCATCGACGAGCGCGGGGCGGAGCCGGGCCGGGAGGTCGCCTACCAGTACGAGGGTGGCATCAGGGACTTCGTGGCGCACATCAACGAGGCCAAGGACCCCGTGCACAAGACCGTCTTCTACTTCCAGCGCGAGGACGAGGGGGTAGGGGACGTCGAGGTCGCGATGCAGTGGAACAACGGTTTCCAGGACTCTGTCTTTACCTTTGCCAACAACATCAACACGCACGAGGGCGGGGCGCACCTCTCCGGTTTCAGGGCTGCGCTGTCGCGTACGATCAACGCCTACGCCCGGCAGAAGGGCCTCCTCAAGGAGAAAGAGGAGAACCTCACCGGCGACGACATCCGGGAAGGGCTCGCAGCCGTCATCTCGGTCAAGTTGAGAGACCCGCAGTTCGAGGGGCAGACCAAGACCAAGCTCGGGAACACCGAGATCAAGGGCCTCGTGGAGAGCTCCACGAACCGCTACCTGGCGGAGTTCCTCGAGGAGCGTCCCGGCGAGGCGAAGGCGATAATCAACAAGGCGCTGCAGGCCGCGAGGGCGAGGCAGGCAGCGAGGAAGGTAAGAGACACGATCCGCAAGGGGTATCTGGAGAGTTCCACGCTCCCGGGCAAGCTGGCGGACTGTTCTTCTAAGGACCCTGCGCGTAGCGAGCTCTACATAGTCGAGGGCGACTCGGCCGGCGGGAGTGCCAAGCAGGGCCGGGAGCGGAACTTCCAGGCCATATTGCCTCTGCGGGGCAAGATCCTCAACGTCGAGAAGGCCAACATAAACAAGGTCCTCTCCAACGTGGAGATACAGGCCATGATCAGCGCCATAGGCGCCGGGGTGGGGGAGACCTTCGACGTGGAGCAGGCCCGCTACAACAAGGTCATCATCATGACCGACGCCGACGTGGACGGGAGTCATATTCGAACTCTGGTCCTGACCTTCCTGTTCAGGAACATGCCGGAGTTGATCGAGGCCGGCTACGTGTACATCGCGCAGCCTCCGCTCTACAAGATCACGCATGGGCGCAAGGACTACTACGTCTACAACGACCGGGAGCTGCAGGAGACCCTGACGCGCCTGAACGCCAACGGCAACGCGAGCATCGGCCGCTTCAAGGGCCTCGGGGAGATGAACCCGAACCAGCTCTGGGAGACGACGATGGACCCGCAGAACCGGACGCTCCTCCAGGTGACGGTAGAGTCTGCGGCGGTCGCGGACGAGTTGTTCACCGCGCTCATGGGCGACAAGGTCGAGCCGCGCAAGGCCTTTATCGAGGAGAACGCCAGAGAGGTGAAGAACCTGGATGCTTGATACTTTCTCGGGGAACATACGGCCCCACTCCATAGAAGACGAGATAAAGGACTCTTTCCTCTCGTACGCGATGAGCGTGATCGTCTCGCGCGCCCTGCCGGACGTGCGCGACGGTTTGAAGCCGGTCCACCGGCGCGTGCTCTACGCGATGCACGACCTCGGATTGCAGCCGAACCGGCCTTACCGCAAGAGCGCGACGGTAGTCGGCGAGGTCATCGGCAAGTACCACCCGCATGGCGACTCTGCGGTCTACGACACGCTCACCAGGCTGGCGCAGGACTTCTCCATGCGCTACCCGCTGGTAGACGGCCAGGGGAACTTCGGGAGCGTTGACGGCGACCCGCCGGCGGCGATGCGCTACACCGAGGCGCGCCTGATGCGGATAGCGACCGAGATGCTCAGGGACATAAGCTCCGACACGGTGAACTTCGTCCCGAACTTCGACGAGAGCCAGCGCCAGCCCGAGGTCTTGCCCGCCAGGTTCCCGAACCTGCTCGTCAACGGCTCCGACGGCATCGCGGTCGGGATGGCCACCAAGATCCCACCCCACAACCTCGGCGAGGTCGTGGACGCGACGGTGGCGCTCATCGAGGACCCCGAGCTCGACGACGCGAAGATAGCGAAGCACATCAAGGGTCCTGACTTCCCGACGGGGGGCGTGATCGTCGGGCTGCGCGGCATCCGGGACGCCATCGAGACCGGGCGCGGTTCGGTGAGGGTGCAGGCCAAGGCCCACACCGAGCAGATAAAGGGCAACCGGACCCAGATCGTGGTCACCGAGATCCCCTACCAGGTCAACAAGAGCTACCTCTTGCAGAAGATCGCCGAGCTCGTCAAGGAGCGCAAGCTCACCGACATCTCCGACCTGCGCGACGAGTCCGACCGCAACGGGATGCGCATCGTCATCGAGCTCAAGAGAGAGGCCGTGCCCAAGGTCGTCCTCAACAACCTCTACAAGCACACCCAGATGCAGCAGAGCTTCGGGGTAAACCTGGTGGCGCTCGTGGACGGCGTGCCCCGTACGCTCTCCTACAGGGAGGCCCTCAAGCACTACGTCGCCCACCAGTTCGAGGTGGTCACCCGCAGGACGCGCTACGAGCTCGAGCGGGCCAAGGCGAGGGCGCACATCCTCGAAGGGTTGATCATAGCTCTCGGCAACCTGGACGAGGTGGTCTCGATCATCCGCAAGAGCCGCAGCGTCGAGACCGCGCGCAAGAGCCTGATGAAGACCTTCAAGCTCTCCGAGCGGCAGGCGCAGGCTATCCTGGACCTCAGGCTGCAGCGTCTCACGGCGCTGGAGCGGCAGAAGGTCGAGCGGGAGCATCGCGATCTCGTCGAGAAGATCGAGTACCTGGAGAGCGTGCTGGCCGACGACGCCAAGGTCTACGAGATCATCAAGGAGGAGCTCTTCGAGATAAAGGCCGCCTACGCCGACGAGCGGCGCACCCAGATCACCGCCGAGGAGGGCGCCGACTTCGAGATAGAGGACCTCATCGCCGAAGAGGAGATGGTGATATCCATCTCCAACGGCGGCTACCTCAAGAGCGTTCCCGTCAACACGTTTCGCAAGCAGGGACGCGGCGGCGTAGGGGTCGCCGGGATGGAGCTCAAAGAGGGCGACTACATCGAGCACCTCTTTATCACCACGACGCACCACTACATGCTCTTCTTCACCAACAAGGGCAAGGTGTACCGCCTCAAGGTCCACCAGCTCCCCAGGATGGGCCGCACCGCCAAGGGCCGGCACGTCGCCAACCTCCTTCCGCTCGCGCAGGGGGAGACGATAGCGGCGGTGATCGCTACGAAGGAGTTCAAGGAGGCCCAGTACCTCCTCTTCGCCACCCGGAAGGGCATCGTCAAGAAGACGGCCTTCATGGAGTACAACACGCCCTTGAAGAACGAGGGGATCATCGCGATCAACCTCGCCGACGGCGACGAGCTCATAGACGTCCGGCACGCCTCGGACGGCGCGGACGTCGTGATCGTGACCCGGGACGGCAAAGGCATCCGCTTCTCGCAGGACGAGGCGCGGCCGATGGGCCGGGCGACCGCGGGGGTCAAGGGGATCACGCTCAAAAAGGGCGACGCCGTACTCTCCATGGACGTAGTCTCAGAGAGCGGCACCGCGACCGCCGACCTGTTCATGATCACCGAGCGGGGATATGGCAAGAGGACAGCGCTCTCGGAGTTCCGCTCCCAGGGCCGCGGCGGGCAGGGCGTCAAGGCGATGAAAACGAGCGGGGACAGGGGCAAGCTCGCGGGCGTGCGGGTAGTGAGGCCGGACCTCCACGAGCTGGTCATAGTCTCCAACGTGGGGACCACGATCCGGATAGACGCCGAGTCCGTCTCGCGCCAGGGACGCTCCGCCCAGGGCGTGAGGGTGATGAACCTGCGTGCCGGCGACGGGGTGAGCGCGCTCGCCAAGGTCGTCTCCTCCCGCGGGACCGACGCCGAAGGGGCGACAGACGAGCTCTCGCTCGACGATATCGTCAACGAGGCCGACGCCTCCCCGGACGGGATCTCCTCGAACGGGGCGGGGTGAGGCGTGGATAGGCCCTGCAACGGTGTGGTCGAGTGCACGGCGCTCGTCCTCGCTGAGAGCTGCGCGGAACTCGAGGGCCGGCTCACCCTCTTCGGGGTGCTCGATGAGATAAGGGCCACAGAAGGAGGCGAGACTTCCTTTGTCGTCTACGCCAAGTTCGAGGGCTGCGAGCACGCCTCCGACAGGGAGCGGCGGGTCCGGATCCTGATCTCCAACGAGGACGGCGACGTGCTTATCGAGTCTGACGAGTATGCGATCTGGCTCGAGGGCGCCGAGGAGCCGGTCGCCATCGTCGCCGCCTTCGACCTGCCCGAGTACTTCGGCGAGGACGAGCGTGTCCTCTGGGTAGAGGCCGTACTCGACGAGGAGACGCTCTCGCAGACCGCCGTCCGGCTCCACGACCGATACAGTGTGTAAGAGACCCATCGAGAGGACCCTGTAGAGGCGTTGTATGCAACGTCTTTAACCAGGGTCTGCTCGACCAACGTTAGGAAACCGATCTATGCCTGAAGACCTGGCAGTGTTCATAGACTGGGAGAACATCTACATCTCCACGGTCAGCGAATACAACTCGAAGCCGAACGTCTCGGCCATCCTGGAGAAGGCCCGCGAGTACGGGCGTATCGTCTCGGCCACGGCCTACGCGGACTGGACCGACGGGGACTTTCGCGACGCGCCGCCCACGCTCTACTCGAACGGCATCTCCCCGCGCTACATCTCCGCCCGCTACTTCCCGGGCGGCCGCTCCCAGAAGCGCCGCACCAACTCGATAGACGTGATGCTCGCGGTGGAGTGCTCGGACTTCTTGCACACCCACCCGCAGGTCGACACCTACGTGCTGGTGACCGGCGACGGGGACTTCATCCCCCTGGTGAGCCTCTTGCGGAGCCGGGGCAAGACCGTGGTCGTGCTCGGGGTATCCGAGGCGACCTCATACCACCTGATCGAGTCAGCCGACCACTTTATCTCCTACGCCTCCCTGCTCGAAGAGGAGCGCGCGGCGCGCGCTCGCGATAGACAGCCGAAGAAGAAGGCGGCCGACCCCTACAAGGAGCTGGTACGGGCCGTCGAAGCGCTCAAGAAGGCTCAAAAAACGCGCGTCCTGGGCCAGGTGAAACAGCAGATGATCGTGCAGCTCGGCTCCTTCGACGAGCGCAACGTGGGCTTCAAGAAGTTCAAGGACTTCGTCGTCGAGGCCGAGCGCCGCGGCCTGGTGAACACGGTGGATCAGGACTTCGAGCTGCAGGTCTACCTCCCGGACGAGAGCGTCCCCGAGCTTACCGGGTCAGACCTCGCCGCGGAGGAGCCGAAGGGTGACGGGGCCCGCGGCGACGGCCAGCGCGACGCCGGGCCGCCGGAGGAGAGGGAGGCCCTGGATCTGCTCGAGGACCTGACGCCTTACGAGCTGAGGACGATCACGCGCAGCGTCGCCTCCCTGCGGCAGCCGGCCTCCTTCGTCGAGATCTTCGGCTCCATCCGGGATCTCGACGAGCGTGGCGAGCTGGAGCTCTCGCGCGAGGAGATCGAAGAGGTCATAGGCGCGATGCTGGACGCCGACTACCTGATCCGCGTCCGCGAGAAGCCCTATAAGGAGGCGAAGGCCGATATGACCTTCTACACCCTCAACCGCGACCGCGCAGAGGTGAAAGATATCCTGGCCGCAAACTAGGCACCAACACACCGTAGGGTGATGGCGTACAACGTGCTGACAGGACGACGAAGCCGGGGATCAGTCGGCGAGCTTGTAGACGGTGAGCGCCGCGAGGGCGAGGGCGGCGCAGACCTCAACCAGGGATAGCCCCAGCGTCGCCGCCACCTGCACCGTCGAGCTGCTGCGGAAGAGAAGCCGGACGGCCAGTATGGCACCGAGGCCCAGGACAAGTATGAGGCCGGCCTTCACCCTGTATCCCGGTCCACGCTCCTTCCAGACCGCCACCCCGAGCAGCGCCGGGATGTAGTACGCCAGGATCAGGGGCAACAACCCCACTACCTCGACCCCGATCTGTAACAGTCTCTCCACTCACATCAGTCTACACCAGAAGTTATAGGCTACTGGAAAACCATCCGATAAGCATGTACGCTAATATACGTACAACATTCAATAGAGGCGGTGGGCGATAATGGGCATAAATCAGAGGGTCTCGCTCAGAAAGTTCGTGGACGACATCCGGCGCTGGGTCGAGGAGGGGAGAAGCGACGAGTGGATCGCCAGTGCTCTCGGGACCAGTCCCTCCAGCGTGCAATCGTTCCGTTCGCGCAACGCCATCTACCGCCGGGGTGCCGGCTCCACGCTGCACGACCCCGAGGACTACGCTGCATACGAGGGTGTGATCGACGTCGAAAGCCCGAGCGTCTGGTTCGACCCGGCGGTCGGGGACGACCAGCGTTGGCAGAAGCGCTGGCGCGACACGGAGAGAGTCGAGCTGCGCCTGACCCCGACCAGGATCGTGCTCCTGAGACGCGGCGGCGCGCGGACGAGAGGGCAAGCGGCGCCTCGCACCTGACCGGCTGCGGTATAATGCATAAAGGGTCTGGGCCGTCCGACCCGCCGCTGGGCTCCGGGTTCTAGCCCGGATTTCAGAGCAAAGTCCGGACTCGTAGCAGAGGCCGCTCGGGCCAACAACCCGAGGGACGGCGACGGCGCAAGCCGTGCAGGCGCAAGCCCGCCGTCACGTCAAGTGCAACAGAGAGCAGACCAGCCGATGGATCGGGACACCCGATCACAGGTGATGGGTGAAAGGGTGGGGTAAGAGCCCACCGGCGGTATCCCGCGAGGGACCGGCCAGGTAAACACCGGTGCGAGCAAGCCAAATTTGTCTCGTGGTGGAGCTTCGCGAAGTTCCCCACGCGACTTGGTAGGCGCGGCTCTCCAAGAGGGCCCGGGGCGCTGCCCCGGAGATGGATGGCGGGATAGAGCAGAATCCGGCTTACGGGACGGCCCAGACCCCTAGTCAAAGGGTTTTCGATTTATTTAACAGATATTTTGGCGGCCCTTAACCACGGTTCTTTGCCCGGCGGTTAGGGTTAGTCTCAGCGGGCCGGGTTAATGATGACAACGCACCACTTTCCCTGACGTGCACCCGGCCCTCGTTTATGTCCATAGCCTCGGCCTGCTGCTCTCTGTGAAGAATCTCATCTCTCT
>DASTQK010000350.1:0-4368 GCA_035761765.1 Rubrobacteraceae bacterium | reverse complement strand
GAGTTATCTCCGACCAGCTCGCGCGCCCCCAGCCCCGCGCAGTTGACGACCACGTCACCCCCATCAATCTCATCTAATGAAGACACGACACTGTGCTCGACGCGGCCGCCGGACCCGGTGAAGCGGTCCAGAAGGTAGCCGAGGTAGACGGGCATCTCGATCACCGGCGCGGTGAATGCGTGGCCGTCGGTGTAGCCGGGCGGTAGCTCATCCTGCCCGCACCGGCGGACGTCTGGCACCGCGCTCATCCACCAAGGGTCGGGGACCTTCTGGCGCCAGATCTCGACTCCCTCGCGCATGCGCACGCCGCTCTCGGGGAAGCGGGAGAGCTCTTCGAAAACCTCGAAGGTCTCGTGCCCCCAGGCGAGCACACGGTCCTCTGGGTAGGCTTTGTACGGCAACCAGAGCGCTGCAGCTACGCTCGAGGTGGTCTGCAGCGGCAGCGCCGCCGTCAAGATACTGACGTCAAGACCAGCCTCGCGCATGCGGATGGCGGCCGTCAGCCCGATCACACCGCACCCCACGACCGTCACCTCTGCCATCTGTCCCCTTTCTAGCGAACCCTGGCACACTATAAGCCGCCAGGGTGAGTGGCGTGTAGGATGTAACGACGAAGATCCCGCAGTACGACAGGGGAGTTGCACACAGAATGACCGATTCCACGCAGGGAGCGGGTGCCGTCGCCGTGCAGACGCTGGCCCGGGCGGGCGTCCGGCGATTCTACACCGTGCCCGGCGAGAGCTTCCTCGAGATCCTCGACGCCGTCGAGCAGGATCCCGATCTCTCGCTAGTCTCGACCAGGCACGAGTCGGGCGCTTCTTTTATGGCGGAGGCCGACGCGAAGCTGACCGGGGTGCCTGCGGTGGCGATGGCTACCCGCGGCGTCGGCGCCTCTAACCTTGCCATCGGGGTGCACACGGCACGGCAGGACTCGACGCCGATGGTCGTCTTGCTAGGGCAGGTCGAGACGGAGTTTCTCGGGAGAGAGGCCTTCCAGGAGGTTGACCTGGCATCCTTCTTCGCTCCGATCACCAAGTGGTCGGCGACGGTCCATCGTGCCGACCGCCTGGCCGAGTTCGTCGATAAGGGCCTGCGCATCGCCACCTCCGCCCGCCCGGGGCCGGTGATGCTCGCCGTGCCCGCGGATGTGCTGGGCGAAGAGGTCCACACGCCGCTGCAAGCATCCGCGGAGGACCCACCCCGACCCGCACCGGGTGCCGCAGAGACCAGG
The DNA here is from genome assembly GCA_035761765.1 of Rubrobacteraceae bacterium. Taxonomy (GTDB): domain Bacteria; phylum Actinomycetota; class Rubrobacteria; order Rubrobacterales; family Rubrobacteraceae; genus JALYGY01. Next base: position 3,137 of record DASTQK010000350.1, on the reverse strand, counting down.
GGCCTTGCTCGTCGTCTGAGCGAGGCTCGCACCCCCGTGCTGATAGCCGGCGCAGGGGCCGGCGATGCCCGGCAGGAGTTGATCTCCTTTGCCGAAACGTACGACATCGGGGTCTACGCTGCGTTCCGTAGACAGGATGTCTTCCCTAACGAGCACCCACTCTACCTGGGGCACCTGACCCTCGGCACGCCGCCCGAGACCTTGCAGGCGCTGGAGGCGGCGGACCTGATCTTTGTCGTCGGGTCCCGCCTCGACGAAGTAACCACCCAGAGCTATGTACTCCCCCGCCCGAACCAGGCGGTGATCCGCGTGGACCCGGACCCCGCAGAGCTGGCCGCCACGGTCCCCGCCGGATACCACGTCGTCGCAGACGCTCGGGCCGCGCTCTCCGCTCTCGTCGCGCAGGCTCCATCCCGGAGGCCAGCGCGGGACTGGACTGAGGCTCACCGCGCCTACCTCGACTCGAGCACGGTCCCCGCCTCCCGGTCGGAGGGTGGGATCGACCCCTCCCAGGTCATCGCCGCTTTGCGCGAGGTCGTGCCCGAGGACTCGATCATGACGAACGACGCAGGCAACTTCTCGGCCTTTCTGCATCGTTACTGGCGCTACAACCACCCCCGCACGCAGCTGGCACCGGCTAACGGGGCGATGGGCTACGGGGTGCCGGCCGCGGTAGCGGCGAAGCTGGCCGCCCCCGAGCGTCCTGTCGTCTCGTGTTGCGGCGACGGCGGGTTCTTCATGACCGGTCAGGAGCTCGAGACGGCCGTGCGTTACGGGACCTCCATCCTCGTCGTCGTCTTCCGAAACAGGATGCACGGCACGATCGCGATGCACCAGGCGCGGGAGGTGGGACGCACCGCAGGCGTCGAGATCGGAGAGGTGGACCTGGCCGGCTACGCCCGCAGCCTGGGCGCTGCTGGCTACTCCGTGCGCGACCCCGAAGACCTCGAGCCTACCCTCGCCGAGGCACTCGCCTCCGACGCCGTCGCCCTCGTGGACGTGGTGACCGACCCTGACGTCATCAGCCCTTCAGCCCGTCTCTCCGAGCTGGTTCTGGGCAAGAACCACCCCACACCTGGTTAAGAGCGTCCCAAACACGCCCCGGCGCCCTCTATAGGGGTAATAGGAAGGGGAATGGCAGTGGAGTGGGTGCCGGTTGCAGCAGACCATACTTGGTCCGGGTAAACGTTCATTGACGAAACGATAACACCGCGAGAGGTGGTTAGCGGCTATCCGAACCGCGGTCGTCTTCGTGAGCCCTGATGGAGGCGTCCACAGAGCCGGAGTTGGCGGCTACCCTCCGGATCATGGTCTTTATGAGCCGGCGCTGCTCGCTCCCGCGCGCCTCCCCATACATCCGCCGTAAACGGTTCTGCTCCTCGCCGAGCTCCTGGGATAGAGAGCTCAGCCCCTCTATCGAGGCGGCCTCCAACTCCCTCTCGAACTCTTCCTCACCCGAAGACATCGCCCAGTCGAGGGAGAGGGGAGAGGCCGCGCGGGAGCCCGGCCCGGACAGAAGCTGTCCGGGTTCCACCCCGAGCGCTCCAGCCAGCTTGCGTAGCGTGCCAAAGTGGGGGCGCGATATCCTGCCGCTCTCGATGCCCGAAACCGTCGTCGGGCTTACCCCAGCCTCGGTAGCCAGCCGCGCTTGCGTCCACATTCGTCGCTCGCGGAGCGCCGCAAGCCTCGCCCCGATACCACCTCTCTCCGTGCCAGATCCCGCCTCTACCATGCCCCTACTCTACCATAAATTGTGTAAAAATTGTAGTAAACACAAAAAAACTGTCCGAAAACTGTTTACAAACTGTAGTTGAGCGGTATAATATAGGTGCAAGAAGAGCAGGCCCCGTGGCGGGGCTGCGAGGAGAAGGAGGTGTGAGAGATGGCGCTGACTCCGTTCCGTGGTTTCTACGACATGCAGAGTGAGATGAACCGTATGTTCGACGAGGTATTCGGTTCGCTGGCGCGTACTGGGAGGCGGCAGCAGGGTGAGGCGCCCACGCAGTGGGCACCGGCGCTCGACGTACTCCAGGAAGATGGCGACATCGTGGTTCGGGCCGAGCTGCCTGGCGTCAAGCTGGAGGACGTGGACATCACGTTCCAGAACGGGGTTCTGACGATCAGCGGCGTGCGGCAGGCTGAGGAAGAGAAGGAGGGCTCCGGCTACTACATCAGGGAGCGCCGCTACGGGTCGTTCCGGAGGAGCATGTCTCTGCCTGAGGGCACGGACGAGAGCAACATCAGTGCCCGCTTCCAGGACGGCGTGCTCGAGGTGAAGGTCGCTGGCGCTGCGGCCGTACGGGAGCCCAAGCGCATCCAGATCGAGGGGTCCGGTGAGGGGTCCGCGAGCTAAGGTCGCAGAGCCGACCGTGGGCTGAGCCGGGGCGATGCCCCGGCTCTTTCGCGTTCTCGGGGTACGCTAGACTGGCGGGTGATGGAGCGGCGTATCGAGGCGGAGCGGGCCCGGATCGAGGCCGAGTACCGGCGCGTCCTCAAGAGCTCGATCGAGTTCGAGAAGAGGATCCGCAACCGGTGGCGGCAGAGGTGCCGGGAGAAGAACGAGCGGATAGCCGAGCTGGAGGCGCGCGTCGCCGAGCTGGAGCGGCGCTTGAGAGAGGCTGGCCGCTAGCCTTCCCGCTCTTCGGGGCGCGGGTCGTGGCTCATGTCGGGGGCCCCGGTAAAGCCTCCGTGCTCCGAGAGCTCCTCGGGCTCCTCGACCAGCGCCAGGGCGTGGTCGAGCATCCCTTCGTCCACCGGAAAAGGCAGCTCGAGCCTGCCGGCGAGCGTCCTGCCCAGCTCTTCGTCGGAGAGGGCGCGCACCTCGTCTTCGATCTTTGCCGCGTCCGGTTCGCTGCCGGCGCCGAGGTCGTTGACTATCAGGGCTACCAGCTTCCGTTCCCTCGTGGTGCGGTCTGCCATATCTCTCCAAACTCCCACGGTTCGCGTCCCTTCCGGCGCTCAAGTCTACAACGTGCGCGTCCTTCGAGGGTGGTCCTTGCTAGACTGTCCCCGCGAGGTAGAGTGAAAATCAGGCGAGGACGAAGAGGCGGCCATGCGCCGAAGAGCGAGGCGGAGTCTCGCGAGCGTCTTTAGCGAACGCCCCTTATGGCCCAGGCGCGGGCGGTGAGGTGGTGCTC
>DASTQK010000349.1:0-3018 GCA_035761765.1 Rubrobacteraceae bacterium | reverse complement strand
ACCTCGCGTAGTCGAAGCCGTCCTCGCCGGGTCGGGGACGTGAGATCTCCCCGTCCACCCGCATCCTGTCGCCCACCCCGACGCTGAGGTCCCCGGCGAAGACTTCGACGCCCCCGCCTCGCAAGATTTCTTTCCCCCCGTACCACAGGTGCTCGACCCGGACATCGGCCCTGTAGCCCCAGCTGCTCGCAACCGGCGGCGACGCTACGCTGCCGACGATGACCACTTCTCCCGGCTCGAGGGCAGCGAGCTGCGCCAAAGGGTCCGGAGTAGCCGTGTGCAGAAAAGAGATCCCGACCCCAGCCCCCGCGAAGAGCGGGGCCGCAATAACCATGAGCCGCCACTCTGCGGCCACGAAGCTTCGCCACGCGAGAGCAGCCACCGAGAAGATAATGCAAGCCGCGAGGATCGCCGGAACCACGGTGGGCGCGACGGTACCCGCGACGATGCCTGTTGCGAGAGTAATCGCCCACGCGTCCAGGCGCACCGGCTCTCTGAGGTCGAGAACCGGTCCGGTTCTAGAATTCACTAGACCGTCGCGAAGGGTTCGATCTTCTCCAGTGTCGCCGGACCTATGCCCGGGATCTCCTCCAGCTCCTCAACCGACCTGAACGACCCGTTGTTCCGCCGGTACTCGACGATGGTCTCGGCTGTCGCCGGCCCGACTTCCGGCAGCTCGTCCAGCTCCTCCACATCGGCGGTGTTTATGTCGATTTGCAGCGGATCCTGCGCTTCGTTCTCTACCTCCTCGAGCGAGGCGCTGTAGACGACCTGCGGCGCACGCTCGGAGACTCGCGAAGCGTAGAATGCCCCTCCGACCAGCACGACCACGACCAGCACCGAGACCGCTACCTGCGGCCGGTACCGCGCGAGGGTGCCGGTGGGGAACGCCTGCGAGGCGCTTCCCTGGCGCGTCGCCGTCTCGAACGCTTCCCATCCCATCGGAGATGGTTATCGGATTCAGGGATAAGAAGATTTAGTACGACAAAGTGTAAGCTCGAGAGATACTTCGCTCGCAACCTACCTAGGAGTGGAGCCGACGGGGATCGAACCCGTGACCTCCACGCTGCCAGCGTGGCGCTCTCCCGGCTGAGCTACGGCCCCGAAAAGAACGGACAGAGTATATGTAGCCTACCGCGAAGTGTCAACGCGGTCTCTCGTCTACCCCGGCCAGCGTTCCTGAGGAGCGCTGCGCCAGAAGGACTCCAGGCGGTAGTAGTCACGGGCCTCGTCGGTCAGGACGTGGACGACCACGTCGAGGAAGTCCAGGCTGATCCAGGCCGTCCCCTCTTCGATGCGCTTGGTGCGCGGGCGGTGTCCGGCCTCGATCATCTTCTCTATGACTTCCTCGGCGACGCGCCGGGTCTGGCGCTCGGTCCCGGCGCTGGCTATGACGAAGTAGTCCGTGTACGAGACGAGGTCTCTGAGGTCCACTATGGTGACGTCTCTGGCGAACATCTCGCTCGCTGCCCTTGCCGCTGTCGCAGCCATCTCATAGCTCAGGGCCTCACCCTCGGTCTCGACGCTGCTCCGCCTCATGGCGGACTCGTCGCGGTTCACCGCGTCTCCTCCTTCAAACGTCCTCCCTGTCCGCTTCTCTTCTCATCGCCCTCGTACAACCTCCTGTCGCTTATGATCCGGTAGACCCCCTCCGGCACCAGGTAACGCACGCTCTTACCCTGCAGAATTCGACGCCGGATGCCGGTCGCCGAGATGTCCACCCGCGTGCACTCCACAGGGAAGATACGGTCGAAGTTCCGCAAGCCCGCCTCGAGGTGGCCGAGCTTCGAGAGATCAAAGCCCGGGCGTGTCGCCGCGACCATGACGACCTCCTCGAGAAGCCGGTCCGCATCCTTCCACGCGAGCAGATTGGAGACCTCGTCCGCCCCACTGATAAAGAACCACTCGTCGTCGGGGGCGCGCTCCTTGAGGATCCGCACAGTCTCCACGCTGTACATCGGACGTCCGGCGTCGACCTCGACCCGGTCGACGCTGAAGCGCTCGTTGCCCTCTACCGCAGCCTCGACCATCTCGAAGCGGTCTTCAGCGCTCGCCCGCACGCTGGAGGCCTCCTTGTGTGGGGGGATGCCCCCCGGGACGAACACGACGCTAGCGAGCCCCAGCTCCCCCATGACCTGCTCGGCGATCACCATGTGCCCCATGTGGACGGGGTCGAAGGTCCCGCCGAAGATCCCGACCTTCACAGCAGGCACCTCACCTGAAGTCGAACACCGTCTCGCCGATCCGGATCTCGTCTCCCGGCTGCGCGCCCGCGCGCCGCAGGGCGCCGACGACGCCGCTCCTCTCGAGCTCGCGTTGGAAGCGCTCGACACCCTCGGGGTTCTCCCAGTCTGTCTTGAGCGCGAGCCGCTCGACGCTCTCGCCGACGACGGCGTAGCCGCCGTTTTCCTTCTCCACGCGCACGCCCTTCCACTTCGGTCGGAAGATGCGGTGGGCGCGAACTGCTTGCTCCGCGGTGGAGCGGTCGCCCAGCTCGCGAATACGAGCCTCGAGGAGGTCCCTCAGGTCCTCGACACCCTCCCCCGTCTTCGCGGAGACCTGCAGCGCGCCCGGGAACGCCTCCCGCAGGTAGTCGCGGAGCTCCTCGTCCAGGAGGTCCACCTTGTTGAGCACGGTCACGGTCGGCTTCCTGGAGAGCCCGGCTGCGTAAAGCTCGAACCGCAGGGTACCTTCGGCCCCCTCCGGGTCCTCACTCGCGTCGAGGACTAGCGCCAGAAGCCGGGCGCGGGCGACGTGCCTGAGGAAACGGTTGCCGAGGCCCCTGCCCTCGCTCGCGCCCGATATCAGGCCCGGAATATCCGCGACCACGAACGGCTCGCGGTAGCGCCTGTCGTCAGCGACCCCGAGCTGCGGAGAGAGCGTGGTGAACGGGTAGTCGCCGACCCTCGGCCGCGCGGCACTTAGCGCACGGAGCAGTGAGGACTTGCCGGCATTCGGCAACCCGACGAGGCCCACATCCGAGAGCACCTTGAGCTCGAGCCGGATCTCCTTCTCCTC
>DASTQK010000348.1:0-2756 GCA_035761765.1 Rubrobacteraceae bacterium | reverse complement strand
TTCCTGACGCCCATAATCTGGACACCCGACAGGCTACCCGAACACCTGCGCTGGGTCGCGGACTACAACCCGCTGGCCTACCTGGTCAACGCCTACCGGGATCTCATCCTGCTCGGTGAGCTGCCAGGTGCGCAGGCCACGCTCTACTTCACGCTCTTCTCCGTAGCGCTGTTCTTGGCGGCGTTTGCACTCTTCATCAAGGTCAAACCGGGGTTCGCGGACCTGATATGACGCCCGCCGTATCCCTCACCGGAGTAGGCAAGAGGTACAGGATCTCCCCGGGCGGTTCCGCACAACTTAAGGAGATCCTGAGCCTCGCCAAGTTCAGAGAGCGCCAGCACTTCTGGGCGCTACAGGATATAGACTTGCAGATCGAGCAGGGTACCACCCTAGGTATCATGGGCCGTAACGGAGCCGGCAAGAGCACTTTGCTCAGGATAATCTCCGGTGTTCTGCAGCCCACGACCGGCACGGTCGAGGTGAACGGTCGGCTGACAGCCATCTTCGGGCTAGGCTCGGGATTCAACCCCGAATTCACGGGCCGCGAGAACGCTATGATGAACGGCCTGATCCTGGGCATAGACCGCCAGGAGATGCTGGAGCGCTTCGATGAGATAGCGGACTTCGCGGAGATCGGGGAGTTCATGGATCAGCCGGTCAAGACCTACTCTAGCGGGATGAAGTCCCGCCTGGGCTTCGCCGTCGCGGTGAACGTCGACCCCGACATACTGGTCCTGGACGAGGCCCTCTCGGCCGGCGACGCGGCCTTCAAGAAGAAAACGCTCCAGCGAATGTACGATCTGCGCGACTCTGGCACGACCGTCCTCTTCGTCTCTCACAGCATGGGGATGGTCAAGAAGTTCTGCACGGACGCCGTGCTGCTCCACAAGGGGCGCCTGGTGACCTCAGGCAGCCCCGACGAGGTGGCCGACCGTTATCAGGAGCTGCTCGAGAGCACGCAGAAGCAAGAGAAGTCCAGCGTCCCTGACCGGGGGCTGAGCGACATGCTGGATCGCGAGGAGGAAGAGGATCTCGAGGGGGTGGGCTCCAGGGACGGCTCCGCACGCCCTGTAGGGGGTGCGAGAGGAGCCGGGATCCGGACCGTACAGATGCTCGACGATGAGGAGGAGCCGATCAGCACAGTACCTTCGGGGTCCACGGTAACCGTCAGGGTGCACGCGCACTACGCGGAGGCCGTGGAGGAGAGCTCCCTGGGAATTACCCTGCAAAGCAGGAAGGCCGGGGTGGCGGTGTTCTCGACCGACACTGCCCGGGAAGGAGTCTCGCTCGGACCCAGGGAGGCGGGTGAAGAGGCGACCGTAGACTTCACCTTCGAGGTACCGCTGCAACCGGGCACCTATTCCGTGGACGCCGCCGTCTCCCAAGACGAGGGCTCGTACCTGGAGCGGGCGAAGGAAGCGGTGTCCTTCAAGGTCACCCGAGCCGGGAGCGAGCTCTCTGTCGGTGGCCTGGTCCATCTGCCCACGAGGGTCGAGGTCCACAGCCCCGAACGCAAGCAAGAGAGGCCCGGCCGGCCAGCCTGAAGACTTGGCTTCCCGCGTCACGATCGTCATCCCCAACTGGAACGGTGAAAGGTTCCTGAGATTCTGCCTTGGTTCCCTGCGCCTACAGACTTTTACGGACTTCGAGACCGTCGTGGTAGACAACGGCTCCTCGGACGGCTCGTTGAGCCTGGTCAAGCACGACTTCCCAGAGGTGCGGGCCCTCCCACTCGGGAAGAACCGCGGTTTCTCCGCGGCGGTAAACGCCGGGATAGGAACCTCAGGAGCGGAACTCGTGGCGCTCCTCAACAACGACACGGAGCAGGACCCGGGCTGGCTCGCGGCGCTGGTGCGCGCGGCGGACGCGCATCCGGAGGCGGGATTCTTCTCTAGCAAGCTGGTGGACTTCTACGACAGGAGGCTCCTGGACGGGGCGGGGGACGCCCTCAGGTTGAGCGGTCTCCCCTACCGCCTCGGGCACGGAGAGCGGGACCGCGGACAGTTCGACACGCCAAGCTACGTCTTCTCGGCGTGCGGGGCGGCGGCGCTGTACCGCCGGGCGATGCTGGACGACGTCGGACTCTTTGACGAGGACTTCGTCTCCTACTGCGAGGACGGGGATTTGAGCTTCCGTGCCCAGCTCGCGGGCTACCATTGCCTCTACGTCCCCGACGCCGTCGTCTACCATGTGGGGTCGGTCTCCACCGGCGGCAAGAGGAGCGCGACCGCGACCCGGCTGGGTACCCGAAACTCCCTGAGCTTGTTGGTAAAGAACCTGCCCCTCTCCGCGGTGCCGCGCGTGCTGCCGTTCTTTGTCCTCGGGCAGCTCGCGCGGTTGCTCACCGCAGCCGCGACGGGCTCTTTGGGGGCTCACCTGCAGGGGCTTGCCGAAGCGCGGCATCACCTGCCGATCATGCTCGAGAAGCGGCGCCGGATCCAGAAGAACAGAAGGACCTCGGACGCGAAGATTCGGAGCCTCCTCAGAAGATCGTCGCTCGCGGCCACGGCGAGCATAGCGCGAAGGCTGCGCGACCGGCTCGCGGAGCGCCTGGTAGGCCGGTGAAGTTCTCCGTCGTCATCGTCAATTACGCCTCCTGGTCCCTCACAGTGCGCTGCGTCGAATCGCTGCAGGCGTCCGGCCACACCGGCTTCGAGATCGTCATAGTCGACAACGACCGTCCGGAGCCGCCGAAGATCGGGAGCCCGGTACGTGTAATCCGGAACCTCGGAAACGCAGGCGTGGCGCGGGCGTGG
>DASTQK010000347.1:0-5678 GCA_035761765.1 Rubrobacteraceae bacterium | reverse complement strand
CGGCCCGCCTTCTCGATCACGCGCGCCATCGTGTGGGTCTTGCCGCTTCCGGTGACGCCGAGCAGGGTCTGGGCCCGCATCCCGGCGTCGAGGCCGGTGGCAAGCCTCTCTATGGCCTGCGGCTGGTCGCCGGTCGGCCGGTATTCGCTGTTTAACTGGAAGTTACTCCGAGTCTCGATACAGATTCCTCCCGTACAGTTCTTCGTAGGTTCGCTGGGCTTCGAGGACGTTCTGGACGTAGTGGTGCGTCTCCCTGAAGGGAATATCCTCACCGACGTCGAAGCCTTTGTCGGAGACCCAGGCGTCCACCTGACCCTCACCCGAATTATACGCCGCGAGCACCAGCCTCTCATCGCCCATGTAGCGCCCTTTGAGGTAGTCGAGGTACCACGCCCCCAGCCTCAGGTTGACTCTGGGATCCCGGAAGTTTCCCTCGATACCGCTCCTATCCTGGATGAAACGGGCGGTCTGCGGCAGCAGTTGCATGAGGCCATAGGCCCTCTGGTGGGACTTCGCGTCCGGCCTGAAGCGGCTCTCGGTGTAGACCACCGCCGCCACGAAGGTCGGCTCCAGGTCGTGCTCGGCGCTAACGTCCCGGATGGTCTCCTCATAGCGCAGCGGGTACACGGTCCGCCGCACGGTGTCCGGGACCTCCCGGATCAGGGGCAGCACCACGAGGAGCGCCGCCATTCCCGCAGCAAGCACGACCAGGACGAGGGCCAGGCGTCTGCGCCGGGCCCGCGACTTGCCGTACCTACTCTTCTTGCTCGAGTACGCTACCGTCCAGGCTCCTCTTCTTGAGCTCTTCGGCCTGCTTCTTTAGTTTATCCACGCCAGCGTCGTTTTGTACCACCACATCGGCCCGACGGGCCTTCTCCTCCTGGGGGAGCTGCCGCGCCTCTATCGCCCGGAGCGCCGCCTCGTCCACGCCCCGCTCAGCGGCCCACGCCCGTCGCCTCTCCTCTGGGACCGCAACGGCGACCGTGTAATCGTAGTCGCTGCCGGTCCCGCCCTCGAAAAGGAGCGGCACCTCGACCACGAACAGGTCGGCGTCCGAGGCCGCGACGCGCCGCTTCGTCTCGCCGCGCACTAGCGGGTGCAGTATCTCCTCGAGGTCTCGCAGCGCCTCCGGGTCCCCGAACACCTTGCGGCCAAGAGCCCTGCGATCTACACCTCTCTCACCTAGAGTATCCTCCCCGAAGCGCTCGACGATGCGGGAGATCGTCGCTTCGTCCTGCGCGAGGAGGTGGTGAACGATCTCGTCCGCCGAGACCGTCTCGGCGCCGAGCTCGCCCAACAGGCGGACGAAGGTGCTCTTGCCGGACGCGAAAGGGCCGGTGACGGCGATGGCCACCGGCCCTCTATGGTCGCGGGGTTGTGAGGGGTGCCGGGCTATCTCTCCTCGAGATCCAGGTCCGCCAGAGCGTCGAAGGCGCCGGTGCGCAGACCGCCGCTGCTCTCGGAGACCCGATCGCCGCGCGGCCGCTCCTCGCGACGCGGCGGCCGGTCCTCGCGGCGCGGCGGCCGGTCCTCGCGGTCCTCGCGCTTCGGGCGCAGCGAGAGCGAGAGGCGGCGCCGCCTCGCGTCCACGTCGATGATCCGGGCGTCCACCTCGTCGCCGGAGCGGACTATCTCGTCCGGCGTCTCCACGTGGTGGTCGGCCAGCTCGGAGATGTGGATCAGACCCTCCACTCCCTCGGCGACCTCGACGAAGGCCCCGAAGGAGACCAGCTTGGTCACGCGGCCGTGAATCTGCTCGCCGACGTTGACCCGCTCGACGATCTCCTGCCAGGGGTCCTTGCGCGTCTGCTTGAGGCCGAGCGATATCCTCTCGCGGTCCCGATCTACCTCCAGGACCTTGACCTCGACCTCCTCGCCGACCTGGACGACCTCGCTCGGATGGTCTACGTGATTCCAGGAGAGTTCGGAGATGTGGATCAGACCGTCTATCCCGTCGAGGTCCACGAACGCCCCGAAGTCGACGAGGTTCGAGACGGTGCCCTTGACGATCATGCCCTCCTCGAGCGAGGTGAGGATGCGCTCGCGCTCCTCCTTGCGCTCTTCTTCGAGGACCGCGCGACGGCTCAAGACCACGTTGTTGCGGCTGCGGTTGAGCTCGATGACCTTGCACTCGAGCTTCTCGCCCAGGAACGCCTCCAGGTTCCTGACGCGCCGGATGTCCACGAGGCTCGCGGGCAGGAAGCCCCGCAAACCGATATCCAGGATCAGGCCGCCCTTGACGACCTCGATAACCGGCCCCTCGACGGTACGCTGGTCGTTGTAGGCCTCCTCGATGCGGTTCCAGGCCCGCTCGAAGGCGGCTCTCTTGGCGGAGAGGATCAGACGCCCGTCGGCATCCTCCTTCTGCAACACGAGCGCCTCGATGCGCTGGCCGAGCTCGACGACCTCGTGCGGGTCTGCACCCTTGCGGATGGTGAGCTCGTTGGAGGGGATGAGCCCCTCGGACTTGTAGCCGATGTCCACGAGGACCTCGTCCTTGTCTATGCGGACGACCTCGCCCTCGACTATGTCCCCGTCCTTGAAGTCTATGAGGACGCTCTCGTCTACGGGGACTATCTCACCGTTCTCCTCCCGGAAGAAGTCCTTCATGGTCAGTTCCCGGGATATGTTGGTAGTGTCAGTCATGTAGTGGTTGCTTTCCTTCTTCCTTCGTTTGTCGCAGCAGATTATACAGTCTTATCGTGGCGTCGTCCGAAACGGGTCTCTAGAGAGGCTTCACCCGGCCCCAGCGCTCGCCCGCCTTTACCTCGACCTCGAGCGGCGGCTTCAGGTCGTAGGCCGCGACCATCCTGTCGGCGGCCAGAGCGCCGAGCACCTCCACCCTGTCCTCGTCCACGTCGAAGACCAGCTCGTCGTGGACCTGCATGATCATCTCCGCCCCGAGCGCGCGGAGCCTCGGGGCAAGATCGACCATCGCTACCTTGATGATGTCGGCCGCCGTCCCCTGCACCCTCGCGTTGAACGCGAGCCTCTCCCCCAGCTTCCTTATGTTCTTGTTGGAGCTCCCTAGCTCGGGCACGTAGCGCCGCCTGCCGAAGAGTGTGGTCGCGTAGCCGAGCTCCTCGGCCTCCTCCAGCGTCTCCTGCATAAAGCGGGTCACCCTGGGGTAGCGCTCGAAGTAGCGCTTGATGTAGCGCTCGGCCTCCGCGGGGTGGACGTTGCCGAGCCGGCTCGCGAGACCGAAGCCCGAGATGCCGTACAGGATACCGAAGTTGACCATCTTCGCCCGCCGCCTGAGCTCGGGCGTGACCATCTCTATGCGCGTGTCGAAGACCTCGGCTGCGGTGCGGCTGTGGATGTCCTCGCCCCGCGCGAACGACTCGACGAGCGCCGGCTCCCCGGTCATGTGCGCCAGGATCCTGAGCTCTATCTGGGAGTAGTCGGCGACGACGAGCCTGCGCCCCGGCGAGGCCGTGAAGGCGTCCCGGATGCGCGCACCGAGCTCGGTGCGCACCGGGATGTTCTGCAGATTCGGAGAGTCGCTCGAGATGCGCCCCGTTGCGGTCGTCGTCTGGTTCAGAGTGGTGTGGATGCGGCCGTCGTCGCCGATCAGCTTCAGGAGCCCCTCGATGTAGGTCCCCCTGAGCTTGGTCAGCTCGCGGTACTCGATGATGCGCTCGGCTATGGGGTTCTCGATGGCGAGCTGCTGCAACACCTTGGCGTCAGTCGAGTAGCCGGTCTTGGTCTTGCGTATCGGCGGGAGGCCCAGCTCCTCGAAGAGGACCTCGCCGAGCTGCTTCGGAGAGCCTATGTTGAACGGGTGGCCGACGTCCTCGTAGATCCTCTCTTCGAGCTGCACCACGCGCTCTTCGATCTCCTCGCCGATCGCCTCCAGGGTACGCGCGTCGACGGGCATCCCGATCCGCTCCATCTCCCCGAGGACGTCCGCGAGCGGCAGCTCCACATCGTAAAAGAGCCGTGCGAGCGCCATCTCCTCGAGCTCCTCGTTCAGCTTCGGGGAGAGCGTCTGTATCATCGTCGCGCGGCGGGCGGCGTCCCGGATGGCGGGATCTTCATTGTCCACCACGACCTCGGCGAGGTTCCGCTCGGAGGCGAGGGCGTCCAGCTCGTAGCTCCCCAGGCCGGGTTTGATCAGGTAAGCCGCCAGAAAAGTGTCGAAGTGCGGTCCCGCCACCCCGAGCTTCTTGGCATCGTGCACGCGCAGCGGCCTCTTTGGCAACCCGTCCGATATCCTGACCTCGTCCTCGGCCACCGCCACGCCCCACCGGCCGTCCCCGACCGGCGCTACGCCGACCGGCTCGAAGCTTGGCTCGATGGGCTCATCCGAGAGGCGCACCGCCAGCCGCTCCACCGGCGGCAGCTCCTCCCCCCCGGCGACGGGGAGCTCGGCGAAGCGGGGCTCGAGGCTCCTGAACTCGTAGCGCCTGAAGAGCACGTCGCGGCTCTCGGGCGAGACCCCCTCGAAGTGGAGCGCATCCCTGTCGAACTCTACGGGCGCGTCGAAACGCATCTTCGCCAGCTCCAATGAGATAAAGGCGCTCTCACGCCCCTCCTCCAGCTTCGCGCGCGTACCCTTCGCTGGGATCTTGTCCAGGTTCTCGTAGATATCCGCCACCGAGCCGAATCGCTGCAGAAGGGACGCAGCGCCCTTGGGGCCGATGCCCCTCACACCGGGAATGTTGTCCGAGGTATCACCGACCAGGGCTTTGTAGTCCGGGATCTGCTCCGGGGTCACCCCGTACTCCTCGATTACCTCTTGCCGACCGTAAGTCCTGGTCTCCGAGACGCCACGCGTGGTCCGCAGAACCTTCACGCGACCGTCCACCAGCTGCATCGCGTCCTGGTCCCCCGTCACGATGTAGAGCTCGACGTCCTCCGGCACCTGCTGGCTCAGGGTCGCCAGGGCGTCGTCGGCCTCGAAGCCCTCGGCCCTGATGGCGGGGACGTTCATGGACTCCAGGATCTCGTCCAGGTGGTCGAGCTGTACCTTGAGCTCCTCGGGCATCGAGGAGCGGTGGGCCTTGTACTCCGGGAAGACCTCCATCCGGAACGCCGGCTTCCCGGAATCCCACACCACCCCGATCCCGACCTCCTCCTCGGAGTCGAGCAGCTTGAGGACCATGCTCGTGAAGCCGTAGAGGGCGTTGGTCGGCAGCCCGCTGGACGTCACTATGCTCTGCGGCAGCGCATAGAACGCCCGGTAGAGCAGGGAGTAGCCATCGATAAGGTAGACGCGCATTCGCAGAGAATTATACCGCGGACTCCGCTCGCGAAAACCGGGAATGCGCGGGCGCTCCGGGTCCGGTGCGGCCCTTAGACGGCGGAACGGTTAGATCTCGCCAAGATAGGCCTCGCGAACCGAAGGGTCCTCGCGCAGCACTTCGGCAGAGGCGGAGTTCACGATCTCGCCCGACTCCAGGACGTAGCCGCGGGTGGCGATCTCGAGCGCCACGTTCGCGTTCTGCTCGACGAGCAGGAGCGTGGTGCCCTGCTCGTTGATCTCGCGGATGATCTCGAAGATCCGCTCTACGAGGACGGGTGCCAAGCCCATCGAGGGCTCGTCGAGGAGCAGGAGCCTAGGCCGGCTCATGAGAGCGCGGCCTATGGCTAGCATCTGCTGCTCGCCGCCGCTCAACGTCCCGGCCTCCTGTTTCGTACGCTCCTTCAGGCGCGGGAAGAGCTCGAAGACGCGGTCC
>DASTQK010000346.1:0-9729 GCA_035761765.1 Rubrobacteraceae bacterium | reverse complement strand
GTTCGTCGAGGGCATAGAGCAGGACTACGAGGGCCGGATCTACCTCGCCGTGACGCTGGAGGAAGATCCCGGTCGGGACCTGGGCGGTGAGCGCATCCTCGGGCACCGGTTCTTCTTCTCCCCCGAGGAGGTCGTGCCGCTGGACCCGGAGGACGCTCGTGGCGCCTGAGCGCGTCCTCATAGCCGGCATCGGCAACATATTCCTCGGCGACGATGGCTTCGGGGTCGAGGTCGTGAGGCGACTCGCGCGACGCGAGCTGCCGGAGGGAGTGGAGGTAGTGGACTTCGGCATCAGGGGGATGGACCTGACCTACGCGCTCCAGGACGATTACGGGGCTGTCATCTTCGTGGACGCCACACCGCGGGGCGAGGAGCCGGGCACCGTCTACCTGCTCGAGCCGGAGATCGAGGACGACCCAGAGGTAGTGCTCGACGCCCACGGGATGGACCCCGTCAAGGTGATCCAACTCTCCCGCACGCTTGGCCCCACGCCAGCCCGAACGCTCGTGGTGGGCTGCGAGCCGCAGATGGTCGTGACCGGGGAGGCCTACGACGAGATGCTGATGGAGCTGAGCGAGCCGGTGCGCGCGGGGGTGGAGGAGGCCATCACGCTTGTGGAGTCGGTGCTAGAGGAGATCTACAAGGAGGTGAGATCGTGAAGAAGCTATTTCTCCTGGGCCTGCTGGCTGGAGTCGGGGCCCTGCTGGCTACGGAGTGGCCGAGCATCCAGAGGTACCTGAAGATCAGGTCGATGTAGAACCGGCTTTTGTGAGTAAACAGCGCGTGAGCTCGAGCAAAACCTCTCCATGAGAGCGCCTACCCGGGAGCGACGGGGGATCTCCGTGCGGGGCATCGTGCAGGGCGTGGGCTTCCGGCCCTTTATCTACACCCTGGCGCGGCGACACGGGCTGGCCGGACTGGTACGCAACGACGCCGAAGGGGTCCACATCGAGGCCGAGGGACCCGCGGAGGAGCTGGACCTCTTCCTGCGCGAGATAAGGGAGAAGGCTCCGCCGCTAGCGGTGGTCGAGGCCGTGTCCTGGAAGCCTCTGGCGGTGCTCGAAGAGAGGGCTTTCCGCATCGAGCACAGCCGGGAGGGGGTCACACGAAGGGCCCTGATATCCCCCGACGTGGCTACCTGCTCCGGGTGCCTGGCGGAGATATTCGACCCCACGGACCGGCGCTACCGCTACCCCTTCACCAACTGCACGAACTGCGGACCGCGCTTCACCATAACCCGCTCCGTGCCCTACGACCGGGCGATGACCACGATGGCGCGCTTCGAGATGTGCCCCGAGTGCCAGCACGAGTACGACGACCCCTTGGACCGCCGCTTCCACGCCCAGCCAAACGCCTGCCCACGATGCGGACCGCGGGTGAGGCTGCTGGACCGCTTCGGCCACGAGCTGCGCGCCAAGCCTGAAGATCCCATCCTGCGCGCGGCGCGCATGCTGCGCGGGCAGGCGATCCTGGCGATCAAGGGGTTGGGAGGCTACCACCTCGCCTGCGACCCGTTCGACGCGGGAGCCGTAAGGACTCTCAGGGGACGCAAGGTGCGTCAGGAGAAGCCCTTCGCGCTCATGGCCCGGGACCCGGAACAGGTCAGGTCGCTCTGTCGTATGGGCCCGGAGGAAGAGGCGCTTCTGACCTCGCCGTCACGGCCCATAGTTCTCCTGGAGCGCAGGGAGGACAGTGGCGTAGCGGAAGAGGTAGCGCCGCGCCAGAAGACCCTGGGCGTGATGCTCGCCTACACCCCGCTGCACCACCTGCTCCTGCGCGACGCCGGCATCCCCCTCGTCATGACGAGCGGCAACAACTCTGACGAGCCCATAGCCTACAGGGACGGGGAGGCTCTAGAGCAGCTCGGGGAGATCGCCGACTACTTCCTCGTCCACGACCGTCCGATCCACATGCGCTGCGACGACTCCGTGGTGCGGATCGTGGGTAGAGAGCCGTACCAGATCCGACGCTCCCGCGGTTATGCTCCGGCGCCGCTGCGCGTCTCCGGTAGAGACGTCCCGTCGGATGGCCTCTACTTCGACCAGCACACCCTGGCCTGCGGGGGGGAGCTCAAGAACACCCTCTGCGTGGCCAAGGAGCGCCACGTCTTCCTGAGCCACCACATCGGCGACCTGGAGAACTACGAGACCCTGCGCTCGTTCCGGGAGGGGGTCGAGCACTACTGCCGCCTCTTCGACGTGCGACCGGAGCTTGTGGCTTACGATTTGCACCCTGAGTACCTCTCGACCAAGTACGCCAGGGAGCTGGAGGAAGAAGGTCTTCCTGCGGTCGGGATCCAACACCACCACGCCCACGTGGCGAGCTGTCTCGCGGACAACGAGCGCCCGGACGACGAGCGAGTTATCGGGGTAGCGCTGGACGGGACCGGCTATGGGACCGACGGGGCCGTCTGGGGCGGGGAGTTTCTGGAGGGGAGCGTGGCGCAAGGATTCACCCGGCGGGGGCACCTGGAGTACGCTCCCATGCCGGGCGGGGCGGCCGCCATCCGCCAGCCGTGGCGCATGGCGCTCGCGCATCTGGTCACGCTCTACGGCGAGGAGGAGACCTCGAAGCTGCCGCTCGCGATGGTACGGGAGGCGGGGGAGCCGAACTTGCGGCTCGTCGCCCGGCTCATAGAGCACGGGCTCAACACCCCGCCGACCTCCAGCGCGGGCCGGCTCTTCGACGCCGTCGCGGCGCTGATCGGGGTGCCCGGAACCCGGCGGACTACCTACGAAGGACAGGCTGCAATAGAGCTGGAGCTGGCCGCTGGCAGTGACGCCCTCCTGCCAGGGCGCCTCTACCCGTTCCGGGTGTGGGCGGAAGAAGAAGGATGGGTGGTGGAGACCTCCGGGATCGTAGGCGGGGTCGTCGAAGACCTGCTCGCCGGAGATGCGGCTGGCGTTATATCCTCCAGGTTCCACCGCACGATGGTCGAGGTCGTCGTCCGTGGCTGCGAGGAGATAAGGGAAGCCGGAGGGGCGAACGCCGTCGCGCTCTCCGGCGGGACGTTCCAGAACTTGCTGCTGCTGCAGCAGGTGGTAGAGTTGCTCTCTGGGAAAGGCTTCACGGTCTACCGGCACCGGCGGGTCCCTGCCAACGACGGGGGACTCTGCTTGGGGCAAGCAGTGTTAGCGGCCAGAGCTCATGGGAAGGCTCCGGGCCACAGGTCAGCAGGTGAAGGAGCCTGAAGCCGCCGACCGAAGGGAGGCAATATGTGCTTGGGGATACCGGGCCGGATCGTGGAGATCGTAGACGAGGACCTGATGCTCGCTAAAGCGAGCGTGGGCGGGGTAAAGCGGAACATAAATATCGGGCTCGTGCACCACGAGGACGAGAGGGTCGAGGTCGGGGACTGGGTCCTCATCCACGTGGGCTTCGCGATGTCCAGGCTCAACGAAGCTGAGGCCCACGCCACCTTGCAGGCCCTGGAGGAGATAGGCGAGGCCTACGAGCAGGAGCTCGAAGAGCTCAAGTCCTCCCGGATAGAGTGACCCATGAGCGAGAGGGATCCCATGCTGCTCGCCTCCTGCACCCTCGACCACGACGGGTGCATCGTCTGCTCCGACGCCGGCATCCCCGTGTGGGTGCTCTCCATAGAAGGCGACGATGCTCTGTGCGAAGACCGGGCGGGCAACCAGGCGCAGATAGCCGTCGAGCTCGTTGCTCCGGTCCAGGTCGGGGAGGTTCTGCTCACGCACGGCGGCGTCGCCATCGGCAAGGTGGAGGCCGAAAGCTGAAAGGGTGTGAAGCAGGCGCGCGGCCGACCGGAGGGAGGCACCATTGAAATACGTAAGCGAGTTCCGGGACGCCGAGCTGGCGCGGGCCGTGGCGTCCGAGATCGCCGCGATCACCGACCCGGACAGACACTACAAGCTCATGGAGGTCTGCGGGGGCCACACGCACACCATATACCGCCACGGCATAAAGGACCTCCTGCCGGATCAGGTGGAGCTGGTGCACGGGCCTGGCTGCCCGGTGTGCGTGCTGCCGATGGGCCGGGTGGACGAGGGCATAGCCATCGCCGAGCGGGAAGAGGTCATCTTCACCTGCTTCGGCGACATGATGCGCGTGCCAGGCTCCAAAGGGAACCTGCTGGAGGTAAAGGCTGGGGGCGCAGACATCCGGATGGTCTACTCTCCGCTAGACGCGTTGCGTATCGCGCGAGAGAACCCTGACCGCGAGGTCGTCTTCTACGCCATAGGCTTCGAGACTACGGCGCCGTCTACCGCGCTCACCTTGCAGCGGGCCAAGAAGGAGGGGATCGAGAACTTCTCTGTGTTCTGCAACCACGTCACCATCGTCCCGCCGGTGCGGGCACTGTTGGACTCACCCGACCTTCGTCTGGATGCCTTTATCGGGCCGGGGCACGTCTCCACGGTGATCGGCTGTCGGCCCTACGAGTTCATGCCCAAGGACTACGGCAAGCCGTGCGTGGTGGCGGGGTTCGAGCCGCTAGACATCCTGCAGTCCGTCCTGATGCTGATGCGCCAGCTCGACGAGGGACGTTGCGAGGTCGAGAACCAGTACGGCAGGGTCGTCCTCTGGGAGGGAAACCTGCAGGCGCTCAAGAGCATGGCCGAGGTCTTCGAGCTCAGGCCGTACTTCGAGTGGCGAGGTCTCGGCTTTATCGCCCAGTCGGCGCTCAAGCTCTCTGCGGCGTACGCGGACTTCGACGCCGAGCTGCGCTACCGTACGCCGGGCGTGCGGGTAGCCGACCCGAAAGCCTGCCAGTGCGGGGAGGTCCTCAAGGGCGTGCTCAAGCCCCACGAGTGCCGGGTCTTCGGCACCGCCTGCACGCCGGACCATCCGCTCGGCGCTCTGATGGTCTCATCAGAGGGCGCCTGCGCCGCCTACTACAACTTCGGCCGCAAGACTTACAAGAAGGTCGAGATAGGATGAGCGAGCAGCGAGAACAGCGCGTCCTCGACGCGCTCGAGCAGAACCGTCGCCGCCCGCCGAAGTTCGACGCCCCGCGCATAGACATGAGCCACGGCGCAGGCGGCAAGGCGACCCACAAGCTCATAGAGGGACTGCTGCTCCCGGCGCTCGACAACCCGGCGCTCGCCCCGCTCTCCGACGCGGCGCTGTTGCACTTCGGAGAAGGGCGACTCGCCATGACCACCGACTCGTTCGTGGTACGTCCGCTCGTCTTCCCCGGCGGGTCCATCGGGGAGCTCGCGGTAAACGGCACCGTCAACGACCTTGCGGTATCGGGGGCAACTCCGATCGGGCTCTCCGCCGCCCTCATCGTCGAAGAAGGACTCGGGACCGGGGAGCTGGCCCACGAAGTGGAGGCGATGGCGGCGGCCGCAGAGCGGGCCGGGGTCGCGATCGCCACCGGCGACACCAAGGTGGTCGAGCGTGGCAAGGGCGACGGACTATACGTTATTACCACCGGCGTAGGAGCCGCAGACCCGGAGCTTGTCCTCTCCCCCGCCTCGGTCAAACCAGGAGACACAATTCTCTGCTCCGGCACGCTGGGCGACCACGGGGCGGCCATCCTGATCGCGCGCGGAGACCTCGAGCTCGAGGCAGACGTGCTCTCGGATACCCGACCGCTCACCCCGCTCGTACGGGCGCTCAAAGAGACCGCGGGGGCCGGCCTGCGCTTCATGCGAGACCCCACCCGCGGCGGGGTCGCGACGGTCCTCAACGAGCTCGCCCGAGACTCGGGGTTTGGCGTAGCTCTCTGGGAAGAGAGGCTCCCGATCCGGGCCGTCGTCAACGGGGCGTGCGAGATCCTCGGCATAGACCCGCTCTACGTGGCGAACGAGGGTAAGCTCCTGGCCGTCGTGGCCCCCGGGGTCGCCGACGCTGCCCTGGAGGCGTTGCGGAGCGTCGAGGGCGGTGAGGAAGCCTCGATCATCGGGGAGGTGCGCGAAGAGCCCGCGCGCATGGTCGTAATGCACACCCAGTTCGGCGGCACCCGCATGATAGACATGCTCGTCGGCGATCCGCTGCCGAGGATCTGTTAGGGAGGTCACGAGGGTGGATCGGGCGTTCGAGCAGGGCATCAGCATCCCGGCCGGTGGCGATCGGTTTCGGGAGCAGCGCAAGGTCTTCGGCTCCAGGGTGATCGACTTCAAGGTGTCGAGCACGGATACGAACGGTGATCTCTTTGTCATCGAGCTCACAGACGATCGCAAGGGCGGGCCGCCGCGACACCTTCATCATGAACAGGAGGAGTGGTTCTACGTCATCGAGAGCCAGTACGTGATAGAGATCGGCGACGAGCGGTACGAGTTGGGACCGGGCGATTGCGTCCTCGCGCCGCGAGGGGTGCCGCATGCGTGGGCCCACATGGGAGAAGGGATGGGCAAGCAGCTCATCGTCTTCCAGCCTGCAGGCAAGATGGAGGCGTTCTTCGGCGAACTGTCAAAGATAGAGGGCACGCCGCAGCGTGAGGTGATGCGGAGGCTGTTCGGTTCGCACGGGATGGAGATGACCGGACCACCCTTGCAGGTCGGATAGAGAGCGGTGAGACGATTCTCGGAGGGCTGGAACGGAGGATTGCAGCAGTGAAGTTCCACGACGTCTATCCTTTGGCCGAGATGGAGACACCCGCGGATGTCCTGCGGGAACAGAGATGACGGTCGACACAAACGTCCTCGCTACCCGGAGTAGGGAGGAACTGCTCCGGCGCAACAAGGTTTTCGAGACCTTCTTCGAGGCCGAGGCTCCTCGGCTCGCCGAAGCCTGCCACGAGATGTCCCGCCGATTTCTCGCCGGAGGACGGCTCCTGGCTTTCGGGAACGGCCCGGCCACGACCGACGCCCAGCACGTCTCCGTCGAATTCGTGCACCCGGTCATCGTCGGCAAACGGGCCCTGCCCGCGCTGGACCTCGGCCAAGACTTCGAGGCTCGTCTCCCCGCAGTCCTGCACCCGCAGGACATGGTCATGGGCTTCGCCATCCCGGAGAGGGATGAGGCGGTCGAAAGGGCGCTCGGCGTAGCTAGGGAGCGTGGAGCGCTAACCTTCGCGCTCGCGGGGGAGTCGGCACAATACCCCTTTGATCTCCCGGACACGGACCCGTTCGTGTGCCAGGAGGTCTTCGAGGTCCTCTACCACATGCTCTGGGAGACGGTGCACGTTTACTTCGAGCACCGCGAGCAAGGGCACGACGTGGGAGCTTCTTCCTTCCTCTACCCCTTCCTGGGAAGGGAGGAGCAGGCGCTCGAGAACGTCGTGGAAGAGGTGCAGGGTTCGATGCTGCAGAAGATGGAGGAGGTCAACGGCATGCGGGCCGCGGTCGCAAAGACAGAGGCTGGCGCCATCTCCGAGACAGCTGCGGCCATAGCCTCCCGAATGCAGTCGGGAGGCAAGATCCTCGCTTTTGGCAACGGCGGCTCGGCCACGGACGCGAACGATCTGGTCATCGACTGCGTGGCCCCGCCACCCGGCTTCGAGACCATCCCCGCGGTCTCGCTGGCCGCGGAGCCGGCCAACATTACCGCCATCGCCAACGACGTGGGCGTCGAGGCCATCTTCCTGCGCCAGCTCATCGCCCACGCCAGACCGGAGGACGTGGCCATAGGCATCTCGACCAGCGGAGGATCGACCAACATCCTCGCAGCGCTCGCGGAAGCTCGCAGACGGGGTCTGCTGACGGTGGGCATCGTCGGTTATGACGGCGGCAGAATCGTGGGCGAGCGGCTCGCGGATCACGCCGTCGTCGTTCGCTCGGACTACATCCCGCGCATCCAGGAGGCGCAGGCCTCCGTCTACCACGTGCTGCGGGGCCTCATAGAGACTTTGATCCGGGAGAGGGACTAGCGCTTGCACGAGCTCGCCATTGCCGATTCGGTAGTCCAGGTCGCCAGCCGCCACGCGAACGGGCGCCGGGTTACGAAGGTGTGCCTGAAGGTCGGCCACCTGCGCCAGGTCGTCCCTTCCGCCCTGGCCTTCAGCTTCGAACTCGTGGCCCGGGGAACCCCCGTCGAGGGCGCGCAGCTGGAGATGAAAGAGGTCCCGGCCAGAGGCAGGTGCCGCAGGTGCAAAGCAGTGAGCCGGCTGCAGAGCTTCCCCCTGCAGTGCGCAGCGTGCGGCAGCCTCGACCTGGAACTGATCGCGGGGGAAGAACTCTACGTCGAGTCGCTAGAGATGGAGGAGACCCGGGAACTGAGTGCTGATTGCTGACCGCTCGAAAAGGGAGACACCCATGCACCGCACAGCCGTAAAAAAGGTGGTCTTCGAAGGAGTCCTGGACGCCAACGACGCGCTCGCCCAGGCCAACCGGGAGAGGTTCGACGAGGCAGGCACGTACGTCATAAACATGATGAGCTCCCCTGGCGCGGGGAAGACGGCGCTGCTGGAGCACACGCTGGAGCGAATGCGCCGAAAGCTACGCCTCGGCATCCTGGAGGGCGACGTGCAGACTACCCTCGACGCCGACCGTCTGGCACGATTTCACGTCCCGCTTGTGCAGGTGAACACGGACCCCGGCTTCGGCGGCGAGTGCCATCTGGACGCGAACATGGTGCGCTCTGGCCTCACCGAGCTCCCGTTGGACGGCATAGACGTCCTCATCATAGAGAACGTCGGGAACCTGGTCTGTCCGGCCGAGTTCAGGGTCGGGGAGGACGCGCGAGTGATGGTCTACTCGATCACCGAAGGTGAAGAGAAGCCTCTGAAATATCCCCTGATGTTCCGTTCGGCCGACCTCGTGCTGGTGAACAAGGTGGACCTCCTGGAGCACCTGGACTTCGACCTGGAGCAGTTCCTCGACAACCTGGACGCGGTGAACCCTGGCGTCGAGCGCCTACTAACGAGCGCCCGCACGGGTCGTGGCGTGGACGAGTGGTGCTCCTGGCTCGAGCGCCGCGGAACTCCGGCGTAGGCCTGTTGCGCCAGGGCCGCCGGGCAAATAGATTGGAGCGTGGCGGCGGAAAGGAGCGCGCTTGGCCACGGTAGACTCCTGGCTCGAAGGCTTCATGCATGGATCGGCGGGCTTCGGGATCGTGCTGCTGGTCAGCCTGCTGCTCGGATTGCGGCACGCGAGCGACCCGGACCACCTGGCCGCGGTCACCACCCTCATAGCGTCCGAGGAGCACAGGCGCATATCCAAAGCGACCCGCATGGGCCTGTTCTGGGGGCTCGGGCACGGGACGACGCTCATCGTGCTCGGGCTGCCGCTCGTGCTCCTCGGCCAGTATCTGCCAGAGAGGCTCCAGCAGACGGCGGAGGTCGCTATAGGGATGATTATCGTGGCGCTGGCGGGACGCTTGCTCGTGCGGTGGCACCGCGGCGTCTTCCACACCCACACCCACACCCACGACGACGGGGCGCCTCACCGCCACCTCCACTCGCACGAAGCCGACGGCGCGGCGCACGAGCACTCCCACGACGTGACGCTCCGCACGCCTCTCTCGGCCTACGGGGTGGGGCTCGTGCACGGCATCGGTGGCTCCGGAGGGCTGACGCTGTTGCTGCTCTCGACCATTCCCGACCCGTCGGAAGCCGTCGTGGCGCTCCTCATCTTCGCCGCGGGCACCGCCGTCTCGATGGCCCTCCTCTCGACAGCCCTGGGTCTCGCGATAGCCTCGGGTCCCGTCGCCAGGAACTTCGAGCGGCTCGCCCCGGTGCTTGGCTTGCTGGCCGCCGTCTTCGGAGTCTGGTACGCGCTCGGCGCCCTGGGGCTCGTGGCGTACCCGTTCTAGAGCGTCGTCGCCAAGACCGGCGAACGTTACCCGAGGCGTTCGGCCTGACGCGAGATCTCCGCGGCGTGC
>DASTQK010000345.1:0-6319 GCA_035761765.1 Rubrobacteraceae bacterium | reverse complement strand
GGGGAGGAGAGACCCTTCGTCCAGGTGGGGAGCGACGGAGGACTGCTCGAAGCTCCGATCCGCCACGACAGGATACTTGTCTCCCCTGGCGAGCGTTTCGACGTGGTCGTGGACTTCTCGCGTTACCCGGTGGGAAAGCAGGTGACGCTGAAGAACCTGCGCGGGGAGGGTCGGACCTCTGATGTCATGCGCTTGGTGGTCGCGCACCGGGAGAAGGAAGAGAGCGCCGTGCCCGAGTACCTCGCGCCTGCGGAGGAGCTTCCGAACCCCTACGATGCCGAGGTCACGCGCCGGTTCCGGTTCATCGCCGGGGTGCTGGGCGGCATGTCCACGGTGAACGGAGAGGTCTTCGACCCGGACCGCATAGACGCGAGGCCGCGCCTGGGCTCGACGGAGGTCTGGGAGATAAGCGCGGACCCCGCACACCCCATCCACCTCCACCTGGTCCACTTCCGGATCCTCTCGCGCGACGGCGGACCCCCAGGCCCCTACGACGCCGGCTGGAAGGACACAGTCTTCCTGGAGGGCGGGACGGTGCGCGTCGTCGCCAGGTTCGACGGCTACCGGGGCCGCTACGTCTTTCACTGCCACAACCTGGAGCACGAGGACATGATGATGATGGCCAACTTCGAGGTGGTCTGAAGATGGGGACGCTAAAGAGCATGACCTATCCGGAACAGAACGGAGCTGCGCTCCGCTATCTCGCAGCGGCGTTGGCCTTCGCATCGGAGCTGATCCACCTGTGGGTCCTGCCCGGCCAGCTTGTGGCTGCGATGTTGCCCGGTATCTTCTTCTTTCTGGTGGCGATAGGCCAGGGACTGCTGGCGGTGAACCTCATGCTAGATCCCGGCCGCTGGACCCTTCGCTTCGGTATTTTGCTCAACCTCCTCGTCGTCTTCGTCTGGGTCTTCACGCGCGTGGTGAGCGTACCCGAACTGTTCGCGCCCGTCCGGATGCCGGTGGAGGGGTTGGACCTCATGGCCACGGCGGCGGAGGTCGCGCTCGTGGTCCTGCTGGCAAAGCTGAGGAGGTTCCTCCCGCCCGGGAAGCGCGCGGGCGCGTGGAGAGACAGCCGAGAGAAGGTTGTGAGTTAGGCCGCTTCTGGCGAAGTAGATCTGAACCCTGCACAAGCTCATCCCGGCTGCGGGAATCAACTCATCACCTGGAGCAGCATTCCCAGAATAGTCAATCTTGACCAGATGCCTGAGCAGTATCACTCTGGTCCGGTGGGGGTTCGATCCCTATCTTACCTTTGAACGAGAGTATCTGGTCGTGATCGGAGGTCCGGTACTCATGGCTCGAGACGATATCTGCAAGTGGGCGGGTCGCCACCCGGTCGCATCATTCTTCATGCTCGCGTACGCTATCGTCTCGGGGTGACCGTCTTGCTGATCGGCGTCCAGAGCGTGGTCCTGGGACTGCTGGGCACCCCGCTCGACGGGTTCCTCATCTACGCTGACCTGGTCGGGTTGATCCCCACGGTGATAGTCCTGAACGAGGCCAGGCCCGGAGGTACGAAGTCTCCGGCGTTCGAGATGGAGCTGAGTCCGTGAAGGCATGCCACTTCTCGGCGCTGGTGGTCGGAGCTCTTGTTGCCATCCTCGTTCTCGCCGAGCCTCGGGCCGCGCGGGCGACGGGAGGGGAGGGATCGGTCCCCGTGCATACCGCTCGCTCGCAGACGAGCGGCCCCACCGATCCGCGGGAGGTAGAGGCATTCTTTGACGGGTTGATCTCCCGACAGTTGCGCGAGGGGCACGTCGCCGGTGCCACGGTGGCGGTCGTCAGTGACGGCGAGCTCGTCTTCGCCGAGGGCTACGGCCTCGCCGACCGGGAGCGACATGAGCCGGTGGTCGCTGATGAGACGCTCTTCTTCCCCGGCTCGGCCGGCAAGCTGTTCACCTGGACGGCGGTCATGCAGCTGGTAGAAGAGGGCAAGCTGGACCTTGACGCCGACGTCAACACCTACCTCGACTTCGAGATCCCCAGGACGTATTCCGAGCCGATCACGCTGGCGGACCTGATGACGCACACGGCAGGCTTCGAGGAGCAATTCGCCGCCCAGTTAGCCGAGGATGAGCAGGACGTCGTGCCACTGCGCGAGTTCCTCATCCGTTACATGCCCGAGCGCGTCTACCCGCCGGGAGAGTACTCCGCGTATTCCAACTACGGCACCGCCCTGGCCGGCTACATCGTCGAACGGGTCTCTGGCGTGCCCTACGAGCACTACGTCACCGACCACATCCTGGAGCCGCTGGGCATGGAACAGAGCGCCGCGACCCAGCCGCTGCCCAGCGACCTGGCCGCCGATCTGTCCAAGGGCTATCACTACGAAGACGGAGCCTACGAGGCCAAGGACTTCGAGTGGATCTCCAACGCACCGTCAGCGCCGGTGCACGCGACGAGCACCGACATGGCCAACTTCATGCTGGCACACCTGCAAAACGGCGAGTACGGCGGTACGCGCATCTTACAGGAGAGCACCGCCCTCGACATGCACCGTCAGCACTTCACGCACGATCCGCGCCTTTCCGGCTGGACCTACGGATTCGTCATCTCGCGCGAGAACGACCGGCGCATAATCTGGCACGATGGCGATAGCGCGCGATTTCAGACGATGCTGGCGCTCTTGCCCGAGGAGGACACCGGGCTGTTCGTCTCGTACAATACGCCCTTCGATCCTCGAGGAACCCTCTCGGCCTTCCTGGATCATTACTACCCGCTGGAGGAGAAGCCGCCCCAACCGCCAGCCGACCCCCAGGCGCGAGCCGAGCGTTGGACGGGCACGTATGTCTCGATGCGGGTGGCCCATACCAGCCCGCAGAAGATCCTGAACTGGATCGACCCGCTCCAGGTGGAGATAAGTAAGAAGGCCTTGCTACTCCAGACGCCCTTCGGAGAGCAGCGTTACGTGGAGATCGAACCTGACCTTTTCGAGCAGGTGGATGGCGAGCGGCGGCTGACCTTCAGGGAAGATGACCGGGGCCGCGTGACGCACCTGTTCTGGGGACCGGTTGCCTTTTTCAAGGCAGCCCCTTACCAGACGCTGGGGTTCCAGCTGCCCATTGTCGCGGTCTGCCTGGCGGTGTTTGTCTCTACGCTCGTCATCTTCCCTGTTGCGTACCTCGGACGCCGGCGGAGCGGCGCCGCCGCGCCGTCTCGCGCGGCCTGCGCGGCTCGCTGGCTGGCGGCTATTACCAGTGCGCTCAACCTGATTCTCCCTATCTGGTTTCTTCTGTCGCTACTTGAGTACGCAGAGACCTATGTCTGGCCTACGCAAACCGTCTCGACGATCACGCGGCTGTGGCTGTTGAGCCTGCCCCTGACGTTGGGCATCGTCGCGCTGGCCGGGCTGGCGTGGAAGGACCGCTACTGGAGCGTGGCAGGCCGCGTGCATTACGCGCTTGTAGCGATTGCGGCTGTCGTGTTCACCCTGTTCCTGAGTAACTGGAACCTGATCGGGCCCTGATGCTGTAGGATGCAAGACCCGCCATGCGTCAGCTTCCCCCCGGTGTCGTAGAGAAGCGAGTCAAGAGACGAGAAGGAGAGCTATATGAAGGTGCTTGTGAGCGCGGCGAGTAGGCACGGAGCAACCTCGGAGATCGCCGAAGAGATAGGCAGGACTCTGCGCGAGGCGCTGCACGAGCGCGACGAGGTCGATGTGCGCCCGGCGGAGCAGGTGAGCTCGGTCGAAGGCTACGACGCGGCGGTGCTCGGCAGCGCCGTGTACGCGGGCCGCTGGCTGGAGCCGGCAAGGGAGCTCGCCGAGCGCCACGCCGGAGCGCTTGCCGCCATGCCAGTCTGGCTCTTCTCCAGCGGGCCGGTTGGCGACCCGCCCAGGCCCTCCGAAGGAGAATCGGTGGACGTGAGCGTGATCCTCGAGGCCACCGGGGCGCGGGACCACAGGGTATTCGCGGGCAGGCTCGACAGGAGGACTTTGGGTTTCGCCGAGAAAGCGATCGTGCTCGCCCTGCGGGTGGCGGAGGGTGACTTCCGGGACTGGGAGACCATCCGTGTCTGGGCGCGTGAGATCGCCGGGGAGCTACGTCGAGAGGCAAGGAGTGACGCTGATGGATAGTCGAGCCGAAGAGAGAGACTACAGGGCCGAGAAACTGCGCGGTGCGGCCGTTATGTACGCGCCCGCCATCGTGTTGGACCTCTTCGAGGGGGCAAGCGTCCTGGCGGCAGCCTTCGGCAGGTTGCCGGACCCGCGGAGGAGCAAAGCGGCCCGCGTTCTGCGCCCGATCATGACCATAGGGGCGCTGGCCCCCTGGCTGTACCTGCTCTTCGTTCGTCCCTGGCACATGAGGTGGGGGGCTACAGACGAGGAGGTACGCAAGGCGTTGCCAGGGGATGAGCTCGTGCCCCATCCGACGCTCGAGAGCACGCGCGCCGTCACAATCAGGGCTTCAGGCAGTGAGGTCTGGCGGTGGCTGGTGCAGCTGGGGCAGAACCGTGGTGGTTTCTACTCCTACGACCGGCTCGAGAACCTGGCGGGCGCCGACATCCACAACCTGGACCGGATAGTACCGGAGATGCAACACCTGAAGGTCGGTGACTTCGTGCCGATGGCCCCCGTGGAGTGGGGCGTGCCCACCGGTGGCTTCACGGTGGTAAGCATCGAGCCGGAGCGGGCCATCGTGTGGCGCCAGGGATGGCCGGAGGATATCGAGGACCTGAGCCACTCGGAGGCCCAGAGAAGAGGCACCTGGGCCTTCGTCCTGGAGAAGTTGGACGAGGGGACCACGCGCCTGATCCTGCGGGAGCGCAGCGGCCACAAACCGCATGTGCGGGACGTGGTCTTCCACTACCTGTTCATGGAGAGGCAGCACTTCATTATGGAGAGGAGGATGCTCAAAGGGATCAAGGAGCGCGCAGAGAGCACGCAAGCCGCACGCCGCCACCCCGGGTGACGCAGGCTTCTGGGTGGGCGCAGTGGTCGGAGGGTTGTGGGGCTTGCTCAGGGCCGTGAACTCCAGCGAGAGGAAGGGCGCGATGAGCACTCGACCCTGGCGAGTGGGAAGGAGTCGTACATGCTGCTGAGATACCTCATCGCCCTGGCGTTATTCATGCACGGCATAGGACACGTGCTCTTCTTGATGAACTCCTGGGGATTGGCCAGAACCGACGCCGGTCGCTCCTGGCTGTTCTCGGGGGTGCTGGGCGCAGGGCAAACTGTCGAAGGAATCTTCGGCCTGCTCTGGTTGGGTCCCCTGATCGGCTTCCTCGCCGTCACCTGGGGGTACTTCACTCAGCAGGGATGGTGGCCGCAGCTGGCGCTGGCCTCCGCGGCGCTCTCACTGGTGCTGATAGTCTTCTGGTGGGGTGCCATCAATACCTCGAGCGCCTTTTTCGCCCTGGTGTTCGACGTGGCAGTGATCGTGGTGGTGCTGTGGCAACTGCGAGCAGGGACGCTCGCTTCGTAAGGGATGGTGGATCATAAGTGGTGGACCACGCCGACCGGGACGCGAGACGAGGCTCCTCACCGTGGCGCGCCCCGGCCGTCACGCTCGGTCCTTCCGTCTTGCTCGTTCTCTACGCCATCGTCGGCACACTCGCCACGGTCGCCGCCGGCCAGTACCATCTTGGTCGAACGGTACAGGCTCAAGAGAGGTTCGAGGCTATGGAGCGCCCGCAGGTTAAGGGTCGTCTCCGCAAGCGCGACCAGAGTGACGATATCGACATTCGGCGCTCTGGCGAGGATCGAGCACGGTTGACTGGTTCTGATTTTCTTGTCTTGGTGCTCCTGGTGGACGGAGCCTTCGGACTGCTGTTGGTCCTCTTGCCGGATTTGCGTTCGACGTTCAGCGGCGGATCGGTCCACATAAGACCCCTCGATGGGTGAGGCGTACAACGAGTTGGAAAGGAGAGAGCTATCGTGTGGTGGGCAGACTTGCTCTGGGGATTCTGGAACGGTCTTACGGCCTGGATCGTCCTCATCGTACACGTCTTCGGCGGCTGGGAGCAGTTCCCGTTCTACAACGAGGCACGGAGCGGGAACTGGTACGACTTCGGGTTCCTGCTTGGTGCCGGATCTCCGCTTCTGGGCGCCGTGAGAGGGAGGAGCGCAAGGGGCTAGTGACCAGCCCTCCGCGTAGACGTGGATCGAAGTCTTCTACTTCGCTCTCGGACTGGTGATGGTCGTCGGCGGCGTACTGCTGTGGCTGCGCAGGCCGCTTGGGTACGTGGCCGGCGCGGGGCTGCTTCTCCAGTACGGCCTGAGCGCCGTCGGGTTCGTGGCCAGCATGGCGCTCCGGTCCATCCTGACCGCCTCACCGCTCGACGCGGCCACCGGCGTCGTGCTCTTCGTCTTCGGCCTGGT
>DASTQK010000344.1:0-17658 GCA_035761765.1 Rubrobacteraceae bacterium | reverse complement strand
CGTCCGCGATAAAGTCCCCGAGCTCGGAGGAATGGTCCTCGCCGACCGGTGTCTCCAGCGAGATCGAACGCCGGCTCACACGCCGGATGCGCACTATCTCCTCGGCCTCGACCTCCATGAGGCGGGCTACCTCATCGTCTGTGGGGTCGCGGTTAAGCTCTGCGGCCAGAGCCCTCTGGATCCTGTAGTACTTGTTTATCTTCTCGACCATGTGGACGGGGACCCTTATGGTGCGTCCCTTGTCGGCTATGGCGCGCGTTACGGCCTGGCGGATCCACCACGTGGCATAGGTGGAGAACTTGAAGCCCTTGCGGTAGTCGAACTTCTCGACGGCCCGCATGAGCCCTATGTTCCCCTCCTGAATGAGGTCGAGGAGCGAGACGCCCCGGCCAGCGTACTTCTTGGCGATGGAGACGACGAGCCTGAGGTTGGCCTTCGTGAGGTGCGCCTTCGCGCGCCTGTCGCCGCGCTCGATACGCTTTGCCAGGTAGACCTCCTGGGTCTTGGTCAGGAGGGGGGTCTTGCCGATCTCGTCCAGGTACATCTGGACCGCGTCGCCGGTGTAGCGGCTCTTGAGGTCGCCTTCGAGTACCTCCTCGACGAGCTGGACGTCCTCCTCCTCGTTGAGGTTCTCGGTCAGAAAGCCCGTGTCCACTATCTCGACGCCGTGTTCGCGCAAGAGGCCGTAGACCTGCTGGATCTCGTCGGTCGAGAGATCGACCTCCTGCAGGAGGTCGAGAACCTCGCTGGACTCCAGCGTGCCGGTCTCCTGGCCGGCCTCGAAGAGTTCCTGTATCTCCTCAATGTCTCGCAGGTCGCGTTGGGGCTGCAAGCTTTCCTCAGGATTATCCAGGGCTGAAACCCTTCTGTAGCCTGCACGTAATATATCTGAAAAAGGACCAGAATCAATTTAACATGCCCGCTTGTAGCAGGAAGAGCGGGAGGAAGGCGAGCTTCGATGGGTCTCAGGAACCTCTACAGGGTATTTAACGAAACGCGCAAGGCAGCCAGAGAGCAGGCGACGCTGGCGGTCGTCGGGGACTCGCCGCGGGCACAGAAGATATCGAGCCTGCTCGGCGCGCAGCGCGGGACGAGGGGGGCGGAGGTCATCCTCGCCGTCTCCGAGGGCTCGATCTCGCTCTCCGGGAAGGCCGTCGAGGACCCGGGGGAGATCCCCCTTCCTTCCGATGACGGCAACCTCGAAGAGGTGACCACCCGCATCGTGCGGGCGCTGGACGATGACTACCTGGTCGCGCTCGCGAAAGGCTACCCGCCCTTCCGACGGGCAGTCTGCGAGGAGATCATCCGCCACAACGCTCGCCAGAACGCAGTTGTAGGCGCGCTGCCTATACCCGGCGCGGATATGCCGGTCATGACCGCCAACCAGGCCCGGATGGTCCTGAACATCGCTGCGGCCTACGGCGAGGAGCTCTCGCTGGAGCGGGCGCGGGAGCTGCTCGGGGTGCTGGCCGCCGGCTTCGGGCTTCGGGCGCTCTCCCGGCAGGCCGTGAAGCTCGTGCCAGTCGGAGGCTGGGTTGCTGCCGCGGCCATCGGCTACGCTGGCACCATCGCCATGGGCCGCGCCACCATACTCTACTTCGAGCGTGGTGGCCAGAAGGTTGGCGAGAAGGAGATGGCCGAGATCCGGCACCGCGCCCTTGAGGAGGGTAAAGCCTTCGTCTCGCGCTGGAGCCGCCGCTAGAGTAGCGTAAGGGCGGTTCGCGAACCGCCCTTACGCTACTATAATCGCTCGCATGTTCACGTTCTCGGAGCTGCGCAGGGTAGGCTTGAGAATCCTTGCGGCGCTCGCGGCGTTGCAGGTCTTCCTTGTGGGCGTCCTGGGCGTTATGGACGAGCTGCGCAAACGCCGCCAGGGGCCGCGCGAGGGGTTCCCGTGGCTGGAAGGACCCGAGGTCGAACTGGAGTCGGGGGAGTGCACCCTCAAGCTCTACCCCTACGGCGTCCGCCTCTACGAGGCGATGCTAGAGGAGATAGAGCGCGCCGAGGAGAGGATCTTCGTCGGCACTTTTATCTGGAAGGGCGACGAGGTTGGCCAGCGCTTCGTTGAAGCCCTGGCCAGAAAGGCGCGCGAGGGAGTGACGGTCTGCGTGATCTTCGACGGTCTCGCGAACGTCATCGTCCCCCCTTCTTTCAAGCGGTTCCCGGAGGAGATAAGCACGCTCCACTTCAGGCCGCTGTGGGGGCCTAAGAACCTGGCTAACCCGCGCAACGTCTTCAGGTACCACAAACACCTTATGGCCGCGGACGGGCAGGTTGCCTTCCTCGGCGGGTACAACATCGGCTCGCTCTACGCGGCGGGCTGGCGCGATACTCACGTCGAGGTACGCGGGCTCGGGGCTCGCGAGGTCGAGAACGACTTCGTGGACTTCTGGAACGCCCACCGTACCCCCGACCTCCCCGAGCTGGAGCCTGCCGGCCGGCGCTCGTGGGACCCGGCCGCCCTCTTCCACCGTAACGACCCGTACATGAGGATCTTCCCGATCCGGGCCATGTACCTGGAGGCCATAGACCGGGCCGAGGAACACATCTACCTCACCCACGCCTACTTCATCCCGGACAGGGCCATGCGCGCGGGCCTCGCCGATGCGGCAAGGCGGGGCGTGGACGTGCAGGTCCTCGTGCCGGAGCACTCCAACCACGTCACCGCCGACTGGCTCGGCAGGCGTCACTACCACGAGCTTCTGGGGGCGGGAGTGAGGATCTTTCGCTACAGATACATCATGATCCACTCCAAGACCGCCACCATAGACGGCGTGTGGTCCACGGTGGGAACTGCGAACATAGACCGCTACAGCCTTCTGGGAAACTACGAGATAAACCTCGAGGTCTACTCGAAGCGCTTCGCCGCCCAGATGGAGCGAATGTTCGAGCTGGACAAGACGAACTCCACAGAACTCACGCTCGAAGAGTGGGAGAGACGCCCCCTGCCCGCCAAAGTAGTCGAGCGGGTTCTAGCGACGCTGAGCCCGCTCGTCTAAGGGGAGGTTTACTGGCTGGTAGCCCTTGATGCTCGAGATCCGGGGCGAAGCTAGGCAAGTCGCTCGGGCAAGTCTCACCGGTCCTTTAGACCGGAGCCCTGATGCTGTTCTTTTCGCCTGCGGGTCTGGAGATGATGTCGATCGAGTCGAGAAGGGCATAAACTAGCGACCGATGCCTTACTCCGTCACTCGCTAAACAAACAGACCGTAGAGGACGAAGCTGCCTGTATAATAACCAAGCATAGCCTGTTTGCGTCTGGGAGGACCTGTTTGGCGAGGTGGCGGCTTATGGAGCCGGAGGAGGAAGTCGTCTCCGAGCTTGCTCGGAGGGCGGAGGTGGATTCTCTGTGCGCCCGTGTGCTCGCGAACCGCGGCGTCTTGCCCGAGGACGCTTCGGGCTTCCTTTCGCCCTCGCTGAAAACGCTGCGTGCGCCAGGTGAGGAGGCGTGGCGCGTCGCGGCTCGCAGGGTCGCGCGGGCGGTGAAGGAAGGGGAGCGCATCGGGGTCTTCGGGGACTACGACGCCGACGGCATCACCTCCGCGGCGGTCCTCTACCTCGCGCTCTCGCGCTACACGGACAACCTGGTCGTGAAGCTTCCGGTACGCCAGACCGGGTACAGCCTGCTCGAGCCTTACGTGCGCGACCTCTTCGCCGCGGGGGTAGACCTCCTGGTAACCGCCGACTGCGGCATCTCTAACAGGGCCGAGGTGACGCTAGCCGGGGAGCTGGGGATGGAGGTCATCGTGACGGACCACCACATCCCGCCGGAAGACCCGCCTGAGGCCCCGCCGGCGGTCGCCGTGCTCGACCCGAAGCTGTGGGACCCGGCTGACCCGCTCGCGGGAGTGGGGGTTGCCTGGAAGTTCGCCTGGGCCGTCGCCCGCGAGATGGGAGACCCCGACGGCCCGAAGCGCCTCGGACGACTCCTGGATCTGGTAAGCGTGGGGACGGTCGTGGACATAGCGCCCCTGGTCGGGGACAACCGGGCGCTCGCCTCGATGGGCATCAAGCACATGAACCAGACGCTTGCGGCGGGTCGGGCACGCCCCGGCATCGAGGCGCTCGTGAAGGCTGCGGGGGTGCGGGGCGAGCTGACCGAGGAGGACCTCGGATGGAGGCTCGGGCCTCGCATCAACTCCATCGGGAGGATAAAGAATCCGCGCCCCGCCCTCGACCTCCTCCTCACCGAGGACCGTAGGGAGGCAATTCGCATCGCTTCTCTCCTCAACCAGCTCAACGCCGAGCGCCAGCGGCGGACCCGCTACGCCGTCGAGGAGGCGATGGCGGAGGTGAACCCGGACCAGGACTTCAAGGTCGTGGTGACCGAAGAAGCCGGAGGGCTCGCCGGCCTCATCGCAGGCAAGGTCGCGGGCGCGACGGGACGACCGGCCGCGATCCTAAACCGCCGCGCCGACGGCTCCTACGGAGGCTCCGCCCGCGCCGGGGAGACCGACGTGGACCTCTACGGCGCGCTGTTTACCGTCAGACACCTGATGGGGGAGTGGGGCGGGCACCGCAAGGCCGCAGGCCTCTCGGTCAACCCCGGCAACTTCGACGCGTTCGTCGCCGGCGTCAACGAGGCGGTCAGGGCGCAGCACGCCGAGAACCCGGAGGTCTTCGTCCCCGCCCTGGAGGTGGACGCGGAGATCCCGCTCTCCGAGGTCTCCAACGGCCTGCTGGGATGGCAGGAGAGGCTAGCCCCGTTCGGGAGCGGCAACCTCCGCCCCATCTTCGTCAGCGGGGGCCTCAGGATCGAGGGCTCGCGCCAGATCTGGGAGGGGATGAACCTGCTCCGGCTCACAGGCGGAGTCAGGGCAAAGATGGCCGGGGAGACGGATGGTCTGCCCGAAGGCGCATTCGATGCGGTTTACACCGTCTACCGCAGCCGGTACTCGGGGCAGGCCGAGATCGAGGTTGTGGACTGGAGGCAGGGCTGAACGCCATCGGGATCGACGTGGGGGGGACCAAGATCGCCGCCGGGGTGGTCACGCCGGAGGGCACGATCCTCAAGGAGACGCGCTACCCTACGCCGGCCTCGCCCAAACGCCTGGTTGAGAGCATCGCCCGGGCCGTCCTCGAGGTGAAGGAGAGGTTCGAGGTCGGCGGGGCGTGCCTCGCCGTGGCGGGTCTCATCCTCTCCCAGGAGAACAGGGTCGTCTTCTCGCCGAACCTGCACGCCGTCGAGGGCATCCCCCTGAAGGACGAGCTCGAGCCGAGAATCGGGGTCCCCCTCACGGTCGAGAACGACGCCAACGCCGCCGCCTGGGGCGAGTTCCGCTTCGGGGCCGGGAGCGAGGTCGACCACCTCGTCTTCGTCACATTGGGCACGGGCGTGGGTGGGGGTGTGATCTCTCACGGCGTCCTGCTGCGAGGCGCCCAGGGCTCGGGCGGCGAGCTCGGCCACGTGACGATCCAGGCCACCGGCCCCCGCTGCTCCTGCGGAAACCGCGGCTGCCTCGAGGCGCTTGCCTCCGGCACCGCCATAAGCCGCCGCGCCCGCGAGCTGGCCAGCGAGGAACCAGACTCCACCCTGGGCCGCCTTGCCGCCGAGCGAAAGATACTGGGCGAGGACGTGACGCGCCTCGCTCGCGAGGGGGACGAGCTCGCCCTCTCGGTGCTGGAGGAGGCCGGGCGGTGGCTCGGCATCGGTCTCGCTGGCTTCGTCAACATCTTCAACCCGGAGGTTGTCGCGGTCGGCGGCGGCGTCGTGGCAGCCGGGGAACTCATCCTGAAGGCCGCCCGCGAAGAGGTGTATCTGCGCGCCCGCCCGCCTTCTCGCGACCTCGCCCAGATCAAGGAGGCCACTCTAGGTCCGGAGTCGGGCGTTCTCGGGGCCGCTGCGCTCGCCCGTGATCCCACCTCCGGGGAGTACGTGCTGGGGAGCTAGAGCGTGCCCCTCGTAGTCGTCCCGACCCCCATCGGCAACCTCGAGGACATTACCCTCCGGGCGCTTCGCATCTTGAGCGTGGTGGATCTCGTAGCCTGCGAGGATACGCGGCGCACCGGGCGCCTGCTCGCCCACCACGGCATAGATAACGCCCTCGTGGCCTACCACGAACACAACGAGGAGCGTCTGGCACCCGAGCTCGCCGAGAGGGCGCGCACGGAGAATGTAGCGCTCGTCTCCGACGCGGGGATGCCGCTGGTCTCCGATCCCGGCTACAGGCTGGTCACGGCGTGCATCGAGAAGGGCGTCGAGGTCGAGGTGTTGCCCGGCCCTTCGGCCCCGATCACCGCGCTGGTCGCCTCTGGGCTGCCGGCCGACACGGTCGTCTTCCTCGGCTTTCTCCCGCGCAAAGGCGGAGAGAGGACCGAAATCCTCGACCGCATCGCCCGCGAGAGATCCACGTTCGTCCTCTTCGAGTCACCGCACCGGCTTGCGAAGACGCTCGGGGAGCTGCCGGCGGAGGCGCCTGTGGCGGTGTGCCGGGAGCTAACGAAGTTGCACGAGGAGGTCTTCAGGGGGACAGCGGGGGAGGCCGAGAGGCACTTTGCAGGCAGGACGAAGGGGGAGATCGTGCTCGCCGTTCGGGGCGGGACGAGGGCAGGGGTCTCGAGTTTGGACGAGGTCGTCGCGAGGGCGCGGGGATATATCTCGGAGGGAGAGAGCCCGTCGCGGGCTGCGGCGCGGGCTGCTAGAGAGTCGGGCCGGAGGCGAGCGGAGATCTATGACCGCCTGGTTGGCACCTGAGAGCCTACAGAGCACTAACGCCGGATGAACGGCACCTCTATAATGCCCGGAGTAACCTGGTCGGGGAGACCCTTATGCTTGTAGACTCGCACACGCACCTTTTGCGGCTAGAGGTATCGCCGGAGGAAGCCGTGAGGGAGGCGGCGGAGGCCGGTGTGGGGGCCGTGGTGAACGTTGGCACCGACGTGGAGGACTCGAAGCGGGGCGCGGAGCTCGCGGCGGTGTTGCCCAACGTCTACTCGACGGCGGGGATACATCCTCACAACGCCAACAAGTACACCGCGGCCGACCTCGAGGCGCTGGCGGAGCTCTCGGAGTCACCGGGGATCGTGGCGCTCGGGGAGGTCGGGCTCGACTACTACCGGGGATACTCGACGCCCGAGGCGCAGAAAGCCCTCTTCGAAGATATCATCTCGCTGGCCAACGACACCCGTCTTCCGCTGGTCATCCACTCGCGCGAGGCTTTCCCGGATACGATGGCCTTTCTCGGCAGCGCCCGGGTCCCCGTCGTCCTCCACTGTTTCGAGGGCGGCGAACGCGAGTTGCAGGAGGCTAAAGAGCGTGGCTACTACGTCGGCCTCGCCGGCAACGTTACCTACAAGAACAGCGGGACGGCCGACGTTATCCTCCTGATGGACCCTGAAAGGCTACTGGTCGAGACGGACGCGCCCTACCTGAGCCCCCGACCGGTGCGCGGCGAGAGAAACGCGCCCAAGAACGTCGTCTACACGGCCCGTTTCATCGCCGGTCAGATCGGTATCGGGGAGGAGGAGCTCGCGACCGTGACGACCCGCAACGCTCGCAACCTCTTCGGTCTGCCGCTGGAGGTCTGAAGCCTCTCGGTGTACTCGAACCCTCCAAAGAAGCGCCTCGGCCAGCATTTCCTTAAGGATCCGAACACCGCCCGTATAGTCGCGGAGGGGGTGACGGGGGACGACGTCGTCCTCGAGATCGGACCGGGGCGGGGCTTCCTTACGACCTTTCTCGCAGAGAGAGCTAAGCTGGTTTACGCCATCGAACTCGACCCTGACGTGACGGCGGAGTTGCGCCGTCACGTCCGGAGCTACGACAACGTTATCGTCCACGAAGCCGACGCCCTCCGCTTCGACTACGAGTCGCTCCGGCCTGCGCCCGACAAGCTCGTCGCCAATTTGCCCTATAACATTGCCTCGCCGCTCGTCCTCGAGTTGCTGGAGGAGGTCCAGGGCCTCCACACGCTGCGCTTCATGGTGCAGTTGGAGGTGGCGCGCAGGATGGCGGCCTCGCGCGGTAGCAAAGACTACGGAGCGTACACCGTTCTGGTCCAGCTACTCGCGGAGGTGGAGATCGTACACCGGGTCTCGCCCAACGTCTTCGATCCCCCGCCGCGGGTAAACTCCGCCGTCGTGGAGATGAAACGCCGCAGACCTGGTCTGAGGGTCGACGAGTTCCAGGACGTGAAGGAGCTCGTGCTCGCTGCGTTCAAGAGCCGCCGCAAGCGGCTACTAAACAACCTGCCAGGCGGCTCGAGGACGGCCGCCTCTCGCGCCTTCGAGTTCGTGGGGTTAGGTCCCGGCGTGCGAGCTGAAGAGCTAGCCCCGGAGGATTTCGTGGCGCTCAATCGGGCGCTCTCGGGGGAGACGTGACGGAGCGGATAGTGCTGCAGGCCTTTGCCAAGGTCAACTACGCCCTCGAGGTTCGGGGGCTGCGGGACGACGGCTACCACGAGATCTCGAGCGTGTTCCAGAGCGTCTCGCTCGCCGACGAGCTCGAGATCGAACGCTCCGGAGGCGGTTTCGAGCTGATCTTCGAACCAGACGGGGTGGAGGTGGGACCCCTCGAAGAGAACACGGTCTACAAGGCCTGGGCATTGCTTTGGGAGGTCTCGGGACACGAGCTACCGGCGAGGATACGGCTCCACAAGAAGATACCCGCGGGTGCAGGTCTGGGCGGCGGATCAGCGGACGCGGCCGCGGTCCTGGTCGGGATGAACGAGCTCTTTGACCTCGGGCTGGAGATCGAGGACCTGCGGAGGCTCGGGGCCAGGATCGGGGCTGACGTGCCGTTCTGCCTCCTCGGCGGGACGGCTCTGGGAGAAGGGGTGGGCGACGTGCTCACCCCACTTCCCGCCCCACCGGGCCACTATCTCCTGCTCGCCAAGCCGGACCGGAGCGCGGATACGGGTGGTATCTACCGCGCCCACGACAGACGCGGTGCGCCGGGCGAAGCATCCGCGGAGCCGGTCGTCGCGGCGCTCCGGTCCGGCAGCCTTGCGGAGCTCGCCGGAGCCGTCAGCAACGACCTCGAGCCCGTTACCACGGATCTGGTACCGGAGGTGGCGGCGTACAAGCACGAGATGCTGCAAACAGGGGCGCTCGGGGCTGCGATGACGGGCACTGGCACGGCGGTGTACGGGATCTTCGCCGCCGAGGAGGCGACAGCCGAATGCTCGTTCCTCGCCCCGTTCGTGAGCGTCTGCGAACCCGTCAGGTCTGGCGTGCTTGTTGCCTAGGTTTCAGTTATGGGTTTCGCCCGGAAGTTCCGGGGCTCCTTCCGCTGATAGCCGCCAGAGCCTCCGGTATAATCGCGACGGCGCGGAGACGATACTGGGGCGTGGCCAAGTGGCAAGGCACCGGGTTTTGGTCCCGGGATCGCAGGTTCGAATCCTGCCGCCCCAGCCCGCGGTCGAAAGATGAGCCTACTCGAAGGAGTCCGGAAGAGACGATGTCCGAAGGAGGAACGCTGCCGCAGACCTTCGCCGTGGTCCTGGCGGCCGGCAAGGGTACCCGGATGAAGTCGAACCGGGCGAAGGTGCTGCACACCCTCTGCGGCGTACCGATGGTGAACTACGTCATAGAGGCTCTGAAGCCACTGGCGCCCGAGAGGCTCCTGGTCGTCGTGGGCCACCAGGCCGAGCTTGTGGAGGCGGTCCTCCCGCAGGACGCCCAGACCGTCTTGCAGAGGGAGCAACTCGGCACGGGAGACGCGGTGCGCGTCGCCCTGGAGGCGCTCGGGGGGGAGGAGGAGGGCGTGCTCCTCGTTGTCAACGGCGACGGGCCGCTCATCTCGGAGAGGACGCTCGAGGAACTGGTCGAGAGGCACCGCTCGGCGGGGGTGGGGGCGACCGTGCTCGTGGCGGAGCTCGACGATCCGAGCGGTCTGGGACGGGTCATCGAAGACGCCGGGGTGGTCAGGATCGTCGAGGAGCGCGACGCCTCCGAGGAGGCGTTGGGGATCAAACTCGTCAACCTCGGTCTGTACGCGTTCAAGCTATCGGAGATCAGGGACGCCATAGGCAGGGTGGTGCGGGAGAACTCGCAGGGCGAGCTCTACCCGACGGACGTGCTGGAGATCATCGGTCGCAGGAGCCGGGCGGTGACGTACCGGCTCAAGAACCTCGAAGAAGCCAACCTCGTCAACGACCGCTCGCAGCTTGCGCGGGCGGAGGAGATCCTGCGTCGCCGCATCCTGGACGCCCACATGAGGGACGGGGTGACCGTCAGGGACCCGGACAGTACGCACATCGAGGCGAGCGTGGAGATCGGGCGTGACACGGTGATCCTGCCTGGCACCTTCTTGCGTGGGGCTACGACGATAGGCTCGGACTGCGTGATAGGACCCTCCGCGGATCTCCTGGATACGGTGGTGGCCGACGGGGCGCGCGTGGAGCACTCCGTGGGGCGGGGCGCAGAGGTGGGGGAGAGAGCCGCCGTCGGTCCCTACGCCTTCCTGCGACCCGGGACGGTGCTCGGGCCCGAGGCCAAAGTGGGAGCCTACTGCGAGCTCAAGAACACGCTGGTCGGGAGGGGGAGCAAGGTACCCCACCTCTCCTACGTCGGGGACGCGGAGATAGGGGAGGACGCCAACTTGGGGGCAGGCACCATC
Organism: Rubrobacteraceae bacterium; assembly: GCA_035761765.1. Taxonomy (GTDB): domain Bacteria; phylum Actinomycetota; class Rubrobacteria; order Rubrobacterales; family Rubrobacteraceae; genus JALYGY01. The sequence goes on along the minus strand of DASTQK010000344.1, from coordinate 7,103 downwards.
ACCGCCAACTACGACGGAGTCAACAAGAACAGGACAACCATAGGCGACGGGGCTTTCACGGGTGTCAACACGAACCTGATCGCGCCGGTTACAATAGGAGAGGACTCCTACACCGGTGCTGGAAGCGTGATCAACAAGGACGTGCCGCCCGGCAAGCTCGCCGTCGGGGCGCCGGCGCGCGCGATCAGGGAATCACCACAGAGTCACAGAAAGCGGATGCAAGAGGGCGAGGAAAAAGGGCAGTCACGGACCGAGAGGGAGGACTAGCGCTTTGATGCAGGACGGCTATCTGACGCAGACCACCGAGAAGCGGCTGATGATAGTCAGCGGCCAGGGCTATCCGGCGCTGGCCGAGAAGATAGCCGAGCGGCTCGACGTGGAGCTAAACAGGGTGGAGCTGATCGAGTTCCCCAACGGCGAGCTGTACGCCCGCTACCTGGAGAGCGTCCGTGGTGCGGACATGTTCATCGTGCAGTCTCTGTGCGATCCCGTAAACAAGAACCTGATGCAGCTCCTGATTATGATCGACGCCGCCAAGCGGGCCTCCGCCAAGCGCATCGTGGCCGTCATCCCGTGGTACGCCTACTCGCGCCAGGACAGGAAGACCAAGCCGCGCGAGCCCATAACTGCCCGGCTCGTGGCGAACATGATCCAGGCCGCAGGAGCCGAGCGGGTTATGACGATGGATCTTCACTCGGGGCAGATCGAGGGTTACTTCACTTTCCCGGTCGACCACCTGACGGCGATGCACACCTTCGTGGACTACTTCGTGGAAGCAGGCTTCAGAGATGCCGATGACGCGGTGGTCGTAGCCCCGGACACGGGCGAGGTGAAGGTCGCAAAGCAGCTCGCCGGACACCTCCGGCTGCCGTGGGCTATCGTGAACAAGATGCGCTACAGGCCGGACGAGTCCGAGGTTACGCACGTCATCGGCGAGGTAGAGGGCAAGCGGGCCATCATGATCGACGACGTGATCGCTACCGGCGGTACCCTGATCAACGCTGCGGAGCGTCTGGTGGCCGGGGGCGCGACGGAGGTTTACGCGGCAGCCACCCACGGCGAGTTCTCGGGACAGGCCTACCGCAGGATCGAAGACTCCCTGATCCGGGAGGTCGTCGTGACCGATACGCTTCCCTTGAAGGAAGGCGAGCCGCGTTCTAAGATACGCACGCTTACAATCGCACCTATCCTCGCGAGTACCATAAAGAACGTGTTTACGGACGCGTCGGTGAGCGAGGTTTTTATGGGCGAGAACCAGCTTTTCTAGCACAAAGCTCTCTAGGAGAAGGAAGATGGCAGATAACGTAGACCTTCAGGCGAAAGAGCGCTCCGAGCGTGGCAAGAACGCAGCCCGGCGCTTGAGGGCTTCCGGGATGGTCCCGGCCGTCCTCTACGGCGGCGACGGCGACGCCACGGCGCTGGCGGTCCCTGACAAGATCGTGGACTACACCCTCCACCATATGGGGGACAACGCCCTCTACGACATAGACCTCGGCTCTGGCGGCTCGACGGCGCGTATAGTGGACGTGCAGCGCGACCCGGTCTCGGGTCGTCTCGTGCACGTGGACTTCGCCCCGGTGAACATGCGCGAGCGCATCGAGGTGACGGTGCCGCTGCACGTGGTCGGCGACGCCCCCGGCGCCGAAGAGGGTGGCGTCCTGCAGCAGGTCGCCTACGAGGTCCACGTCGAGAGCCTCCCGGGCGACATCCCTCAGGAGCTTACGATAGACGTCTCCTCTCTGGAGATGGGCGAGAACCTCACCCTGGCCGACGTGGCGCTCCCGGAGGGGGTCACCCTGATATCGGACCCCGAGGAGGTCGCCGCCACCGTCACGGTGCCGACGGAGATCACCGAGGAGGACCTCGAGGCCGCCGGCGTCCTCGAGGAGGAGCCCGAGGAGGGCGAGCCCGTCGAGGGCGAGGAAGTCCCCGAAGAGGGCGCCGAGGAGCCCGAGGAGGGCGAGGGCCCCGCGGGCCAGAACGTCCAGGAATAAGAGCCCATACGCTCCTTTTTCGACCGGTTCAGGAGGCAGGGAGACGGCGGGGAACCTGGTCGAGGGTCCCCCATGGTCGTCGGCCTTGGTAACCCGGGGCGCTCCTACGAGCGTACCCGCCACAACGTCGGCTTCCTCGTCGTCGACGAGCTCGCCAGCCGCCACGGCGGCTCCTGGCGCAAGAGAAAGAAGGCCTTTGCGGCGCCCATCAACGCGGGCGGCCGGGGGGTCACACTCCTGAAGCCGGCGACGTTCATGAACGACTCGGGCTCGGCGCTGGTCGGGCACGCAGCTGAAGACCTTATCGTCGTCCACGACGACCTCGACCTCCCCGAAGGCGACGTCCGGGTGAAGGTCGGCGGCGGCGCGGGCGGCCACAACGGTCTCCGATCCATCACACAGCGCCTCGGAGCGGACTTCGTCAGGGTGCGCGTCGGTATCGGACGCCCGCCCCCCGGCATGAGCACCACCGACTACGTGCTCGGCAAGATGGACTCAGCGCTCAGGGATGCCATACCCCGCGCGGCGGACGCGGTCGAAGCGGTCGTCGAGGAGGGCCCTGAGGCCGCAATGAATCGCTTTAACGTCCGGTCTGTGTAGGGGCAGTCTGCCCCTACACACTGGGTGGATGGCGGGGCAGCTGGCGGAGCATACGCCCGAGCATCTCGATGCCGCCCTTGTCCAGAGTGGGGTCCTCCTCGATGATCTCCAGGTCCTCCGGCACGCCGAGCTCCCGCAGCTTCTTCGCCGTGATGGTGGCGCACGCCACCGCCTGAACTCCTTCGAGGGTGTCGAGGACCTCCTCGGTGCTGCTCTGGTCTATGTAGACGGACCGGAAGTCCAGGTGATCCAGTCCCGCCCCCTCCAGCGAGCGCGAGGTGTTCTCCATGCACGTCCGGCCCCAGCCGACGACCCCGACCGGGGTCCCCGCCGGAAGCTCCGTGAGCCGTCGCAAACTCTCGATGTTGGCCTCGGCCAGCAGCGCGACGGTCTCTATCCCGTAGGGCTCGACCACGTCCTGTACCTCGTGGACGTGGAAGAAGGTCGTGACCGCCATCCGCCACGGCGGGCTCTCCTCCCCGGATAGCCTACCAGGGAGATCCTCGAGTAACACCGGCTCGACCTCGACCGGGAGTTGCTCCTTGAGCTCGGCCGATAATTGCTCGAGCTCCGGCCGTGTGCACTCGACGAATATTATCGGCACTTTCTCCTGCGGCCTTACACCCGCGCGCGCCAAGAGCGCGTTCCCGAGCTCCTCGACCGAGACGCCCTGCGCCGCCGCCAAATCCATCACCCGCTCCAGAACCTCCTGGCGCCTCGTCTCCTCCTCGTCTACCGGCGGCTTCACCACGTAGACCCCGCTCCCCCGCCGGCTCTCCACGAAACCCTCGCGCTCCAGGTCCGAGATAACCCGCGCTACCGTGTTGCGGTTGACGCGCAAGAAGCCCGCTAGCGCCCGGATGCTCGGTAACCGATCCCCAACCTCGAAGCTACCCGTCAGGATGAGGTGCTTGATCTGCTCCTCCAACTGTACGTGTACCGGTACGTGACTTTTTAAGTTTATCTGCAGATCCACCAGATTATCCTATTGTCCTATGCCAGTATGTCAATTATAATTGTCATAGTTCGTTAGGGCAATTATAGCGCATTGGCGAGAGCGGAGGTGAACGGTGCACGATTGGGCGGGATTCGGGGCCTGGGAGGGGCGCCGCGAGGAATTATTACGGGAGGCCGAGCGCGAGCGGCTGGCGCGTGAGGCTCGCGCGAATGGCGGGCGTAAAGAGAGCGGGGTCGAGGTGTCGTTGGAGGAGATCGAGGTCCGCTGGGGATTGCTGGAGGACGAGGAGAAGATAGCGGACCTGTTGCAGCTGAACGGGATGCCGCGTTGGGTGGCCTTCGAGGAGCGTTACATCGTGGCCGAGAGGGACGGTGATATCCTGGCGGCGTTGCGTTACCGGACGGAGAAGGGGCGTTTGTCGCTGGGGCTTTTGATCTCTGATCCGTGGGTGGAGGAGCGTCCGCTGGCGCTCGCCCTCTACGCCGGCGCGCGGGAGCTGGCGCGGGAGATTGGCGTGGGCGAGGTTCTCGCGCGCCCCTTCCCGCACGCGAACTATCCGGGCGAGGCCGGGTACCGGCGGCGAGGTCGCCACTCGTGGCGGCTGGACGTGAGCCGGTCCGGGAAGGGACGTCATCAGGAGGCTGGCGGGGGCAGGTGGAGGCGATTGCTAGCGTTGTTCGGGGTCCCAGCCGTGCCGTTCGTGGGTCTTGTGCGCAAGCAGGTTTAAGCCGTGGCCGGAGACGATCTCTCCGTCGTCGTGGTCGACGCCCCTTCGAACCTTGGTCTGAGCCCACCGGAAGAGGGCAGGGAGCCTGGCGTTCGCTGGCTTGCCTCCGCGTTGCGGGAGCGGGGCGTCCTTAACCGGCTTGGCGCCGAGGACGGTGGAGGCGTCGTGCCCCCTACCTACTCGCCGGAGATAGAGTCGGGGACGAGGAACGGAGAAGCCGTAAGAACCTTCGCCGTAGACCACGCGGAGAGGGTCGGGAAGGTGGTCGGCAGCGGGAAGCGCCCGCTAGTTCTCGGGGGAGATTGCAGCATCTTGATCGGGAGCATGCTCGCGTTCAGGAGCCACGCGTGACGGACAAGGCGGCGGTAACCTTCACGTGGCGGGGAGCGCTCGAAGGCGCGAAGCGCTGTCTGCCCATCGAGATCAGCGGCTTCGCCATAGGCCTGGTCTTCGGCGTGCTGGCGGGACAGTCGGGGCTGAGCGTGGCCGAGTCCGTCCTGATGAGCGCCCTCGTCTACTCGGGGGCGGCTCAGTTCATCGTGCTCGGGCTCTGGGCGGCGCCGTTGCCGGTGTTCGGCATCGTCCTCACGACGCTGGTCGTGGGCCTGCGGCACCTCCTCATGGGCGCGGCGCTCAGCCCTTACTTCTCCAAGTTGGGGCGTCTGAAGGCCTACGGGTCCGTCTTCTTCATGGCCGACGAGAACTGGGCGCTCATGATGAGCGAGTTCTCCAAAGGAAAGCGCGATGCCGCGTTCCTGCTCGGCGGCGGGGTGGCGATGTTCCTCTCCTGGACCACCTCGACCCTCATCGGGCGTACCGTAGGCGGCGCCCTGCGGGACCCCGAGCGCTGGGGGCTGGACTTCGCGTTCACAGCCGTGTTCCTCGCGCTGCTCGTCGGGATGTGGAGGGGGAGGTTGGATCTTTTGCCCTGGGCCACGGCGGCGCTGGTGGCGGTGGCGGCCCATACGTGGCTGCCGGGACAGTGGTACATCCTGCTCGGCGGTCTGGCAGGGAGCCTTGCGGGGGTGGTGCGGCGTGAGGCTTGATCCCTTGACGATGACCACGATCCTGCTCATGGCGATCGCTACCTACGCAACCCGCGCGGGTGGTCTCTGGCTCGCGAGCCGCCTAGCGCTCTCGGGACGCGTGGAGGCGTGGTTGGACTACATCCCCGGCGCCATACTCGTCTCCATCGTCGCACCCGTCGTTCTCGCGAGCGGGCTCGCGGAGGCGCTTGCGGCGCTGGCCGTCGTCCTCGTAGCTTCGAGGACGGGAAGCTTGCCCGTCGCCATGGTGACCGGCGTCTGCGCCCTTCTCGTCCTGCGGACCCTGGCGTAAAGGCTGACTGTGCGAAACTTTCCGTACGGCCCGGTTGTTGTAAGGGGTGTGGAGACGGAGGCGCGTAGACTGGACGGGACCGCGGAGCTCGATCCGCTCGCGGTGCGGTTGGCGGACGGAGACCCTCAGGCGCCCGGTTCGCTGGTAAAGCGGCATTACGCCGAGCTGTACCGTTACGCCTTCTCGGTGTTGCGCGAGGAGCGGGCAGCCGAGGACGCAGTGCATGACGCCTTCGAGCGCGCCTTCTCGGCGCTCGGGCGTTATTCGGAGAGACGGCTGCGCGCCATGAAGCTCCGGCCCTGGATGTACAGGATCACCCTCAACGTCGCCCGCAACCGGTTGCGGCAGAGGCGCGAGGTGCCTCTCGAAGAGATCTCCGCCGTGGATAGTGCCGGACACGACGAGCGACGCGAGGACGTCATGGACGCACTGGGCGCTTTGGGCAAGCTGCCCGAGAGGCAGCGGGTCGCGGTGACGCTCAGGTACCTGCAGGATCTGCCGTACGCGGAGATCTGTAGCGTGACCGGGTGGCCCGAGGGCACCGCCAAGACGCTAGTTCGCAGGGGCCTGATGCGTCTCAGGAAGATAATGGCCATCGAGGTTACAAGAGGGGATCACAGATGAACGAGCCTTCTGTCGAGCGTTCTATAGTGGTGCTGCGCGAGACGGCGGCGCGCATCGTGCCGGTCCGGGGCACCCCGGTGGACGAAGTGCTGGCAGGCGCTACAGACTCGTTCTTCGCCGCCCAGTCGCCGCTCGGAACCGTGTACGTCGCGGTGGGGCAGGAAGGCGTGCGGTACCTCGACCCGGCTGATTCGGAGGAGGATTTCGCTCGCCGCTACCGCCAGCGCTTCGGGCGGTTCGTCTCGCCCGCGCAGGGAGCTAGAGTGGCTGGTCTTGCGGAGAGGGTCGCGGCGGCGCTGGCCGGGGAGCGGGTAGATGTGCCCCTGGACCTCAGCCGGTCCACGCCGTTCCAGCGGCGAGTTCTCCAGGTCGTGAAGGGCATAGCCCGCGGGGAGGTGCGTCCCTACGTCTGGGTGGCCCGCGAGGCCGGGACTCCCGGCGCCTCGCGGGCCGTCGGCAACGTCATGGCGAACAACCCGGTCCCGCTGCTTGTCCCGTGCCACCGGGTCGTTCGCAACGACGGCAGCACCGGGAGCTATGCGTTCGGGGCCGGGGAGAAGGTGAGGTTGCTGAGAGGTGAGGGCATCGAGCCGGAAGAGATATCCGGCTCGCCCTACGTCGCGACGCCGACCACCGGCATCGTCTGCCACGCCACCTGCCGCAACGCCAGGAGGATCCAACCCCACAACCTACGCGCCTTCCGCAGCGTGAGGAGCGCCGTGGAGGCCGGCTACCGGCCCTGCAAGGTTTGCCGTCCCGTGGCGGCGGCCTAGATGGGGGCCGTGACCTGGGGGCGCTGCTCCTCCTAAGCGCGCTCTGGGGCGCGTCTTTTATCTTCATCCGCGTCGCCGTGGATGACCTC
>DASTQK010000343.1:0-12851 GCA_035761765.1 Rubrobacteraceae bacterium | reverse complement strand
TACTCTTCCTCGCGGCGCTGGTCGCGCAGGAAACTCTCCAGCTCCCGGGCGAGATCTTCGCCCGAGGGGAGGTCCCTGGGGCCCTGATCTTCCTGCGCGTCGACGCGGTCCTCGAGCATCCGCACGTAGGAGGCGAGGTCTGAGTCCTGGGAGATGGCCGCCGAGACTTGCTCCTGGTAGGAGGCGGCTCCGAGCTCGAGGCTTGAGGTGTCCACATCCATCCCGAGCAGGCGCGAGAGACTCTCCAGCAGGGCCAGAGCAGCAGGGGCCGAGGGGACGGCAGGCAGGTAGTGCGGCACCGGGGCCCAGAAGCTGACGGAAGCAAGGCCGGCCTCCGCGCAGGCGCGATGCAGGACGCCGGTGATACCGGTCGGTCCCTCGTAGCGCGAGGCCGAGAGACCCAGTTTCTCGACCAGGGCCGGGTCCTGAGAGTTGGCCGCTACCGAGACCGGGCGCGAGTGGGGCACGTCGGCGAGCAGGGCACCCATCGTGACTACAAGCTCTACACCCAGCTCCCTGGCGAGCTCGATCACCGCCTCCGAGAACGAGCGCCACCGGAAACTCGGCTCCGGCCCAGAGAGGAGGACGGCCCCACGCCCCCCGGCGGCCTCCAGGCTCGTCGCTGTCGCCAGGAGGTGATTCTCCGGCCACTCTATCGTGCGTGTAACCCCCTCGACGAGCTTGATCTGGGGTCTGTTGGCCTGGTAGTCGAAGAACTCCTCGGCGTCGAAAAAGCCGAACCTCTGCGCCTCCCAGCTCTCCCTGAGCGTCGCTAGCGCGACGCTGGCGGCCTCCGCCGCATCGTTCCAACCCGTGAAAGCGGCGATCAAGACCGGACGCGCGAGCTCGGGCCGCCACTCCAGACTTATATACCTGTTATCCATGGGGCAAGCTTACCACGCCCAACTCCCGATCCGCCTCAGACGAAGGATCTATCGAGGGTCAGGGCGTATTCGAGGCGCCTGAGGTACTCGCCCTCGGGGATCTCGGTCGCTCCGAGGCGAGCGAGGTGGTCGTTGTGGATCTGGCAGTCGAGCAACACGTAGCCTCGCTCCTTGAGACGTTCCACGAGATAAACGAGGCACACCTTGGAGGCGTCGGGCATGCGGCTGAACATGGACTCCCCCATGAACGCGCCACCCAGAGCCACGCCATAGAGGCCGCCGGCGAGCTCGTCGCCTCTGTACGCCTCGACGCTGTGCGCCTTGCCGAGCTCGTGGAAGCGGACGAAGGAGCGGATGATCTCAGCGCTGATCCAGGTGTCCCTGCGGTCCGCGCACGCCCTTATGACGCCCTCGAAGTCGTGGTCGATTCTGACCTCGTAGGTACCTTTGCGGATAACGCGCGCGAGCGACCTGGAGACGTGCAGGTCGTCGAGCTCCAGGACAGCCCGCGGGTCGGAGCGGTAGAAGCCTATACGCCCGTACCCGTCGTCCATCGGGAAGGCGCCCGCTCTGTAGCACGTTTCGAGTATCTCTGGCGTCAACCTCATGGCCCGTTCCTTCAGAACAACGGTGCTCTCTCCCCGACAACCTCGCCGTGCAGGTCGCGCACCGGGGAGGACTCCGGCTCGCCGGGGACCTCCACGCCCTGCCGGGAGAGAACGGCGAGGACCGCCGGGCGAAGGGCGCGTGCTCCGCCGTCGGAGATCTTTAGCGCCAGCCCCCACCCATCCGGGCTACCGGCTCCGAAGACGATCTCGGCGCCGCTCTTGCAGACAAGCGCGGTGCCGCGCATGACGGCCGTATCGAAGCGCTCCGTCCCGCCGACCATGTGGGGGTGCTCGCGCATAGCTTGCGTGACCCTCTCCCCGGCTTCGCCCATATCGTCGGGGAGGCCGCGGGCGGCGAGCCGGGCGAAGCCGGTAGCGAGGTTCTTCAGCGGCATGCCGAAGGTGGGGACGCCGCAGCCATCGCCGCCGAGCAGGATCTCATCGGTCCGTAGGCCGCAGGTCCGGCCCATGATCTCCAGTATCCACTGCTGCAAGGGGTGACCCGGGTTGCGGTAGCCACCGGTGGCCCAGCCCTGATGGACGCACACGGCGAGCATCCCGGCGTGCTTGCCGGAACAGTTGCCGTGGATGGTCCTCGGCTCCTCGCCCTTGCGGACGAGCTCCGTAGCCGCGGAAGCGAAGAGCGGGGGGTGCGCGCCGTTCTGAAGGTCAGCCTCCGAGAGGCCGGCCTTCTCGAGGATGGAACGAACGGCCCTCAGGTGAGGCTCTTCGCCGTTGTGGGAGGCGCAGGCGACGGCGAGCTCCTCGCTCGTCAGCCCCATGGAGTCGGCGGTTCCGGAGAGGACGAGCGGCAGCGCCTGGAAGGGCTTGGCCGAGGAGCGCGCGTGGACGTAGCCCTCCGGGTCGCCGACCGCTTCGACGACGTTCCCTTGCGGGTCGCAGACGGCGACGCGCCCGCGGTGGACACTCTCGATCAGCGCCCCGCGCCGGACGGCCACGAGCGGCTCGTCCTCGGGGAACCCGGCGGAGAGGTCTTCGTGGTCCAACGCTACCCTTCGGCGAGGGCCACGATCCGGAGGTCCACGAGATCCTGAGCGACGCGCATGCGGGCCATCGCCGCTGGGAAGTCCCCGCCCGCGTAGTATTCGCACGCCTCCCCGACCAGCGGCCGCAGCCTCAGGAGAAGGTCCTCATCGTAGCCTCCGGGCCCTTCGCTGCGCACGCTGGCCTCCGCCATGCCCATCATGACGAGCGCGCGGGGGCTCGCCGTCCACATCGCTATCGTCGCAGTCTCGACGTAGCCCGTGATGCGCAGAAGATGCCCCACCCTGAGACCGACCATCCCTCGTTCCTCCCCAGGGCTTCTCACGGGAACCACCGGCGGATGTTGCCCGAGACCACGTCCGGAAGGCGCCTGTCCGGCACCCCTGCGGTCTCCGCCGCAGCGAGGGTTCCGTACAGCGTCGAGGGGATGTCGCCGTACGGGATGTCCGAGCCGTAGCAGACGCGCCCGGCGTCTACCGAGGAGAAGAGCACATAGAGGTCCTTAGCGCTCACGACCGAGGTCTCGAAGAGGACATTGGGGTTATCCCCGAAGGCGCGCGCGGCCTCCAGCACCTCCACCATCGAGGCGTGGCCCAGGATCACGCGCAGCTCGGGGTGCGCCTCTATGGTCGGCAGCAGTGGCTTCACCACCCGTTGCATTGCGAAGCCCGTGTGGATCAGGACCGGCAGATCGGCCCGGGCCGCCATCCCGAGCAAGCGCACTACCCGCTTGTCGTCGAGCTCGAACCGCTGCGAGACCGGATGGAGCTTCAGTCCCAAGAACCCGCGCTTGACGCATCGCTCGAACTCTCTCTCGTAGTCGCGGTGGGGGTTGAGGCGAAAGAACGGAACGAAGAAGCCCGGATGGTCCTCGTGCGCCTTCCAGACCACGTCGTTCGGCCCCGAGTAATCGTCGCGCGCGTTCGGGTCGTTCAGGGGGAAGACGATGCTCTTCGTGACCCCCGCGGCCAGCATCCGCTCGCGCATCCCCTCCGCCGTCATCGTGCGGCCGTCCACGTCGGCCCCGATGTGGGCGTGGGCGTCGAACACCTCGACGTTGGGCGGGATCCTGCGCCTCACCCACGCCCAGACCTCTGCCATCGCCCCGCCGGTGAGGGCTTCGATGCTGTGCTTGCGCTCGGTCTCGGTCGTCAATAGGTAGTCGATCTAGTCGAGAGGTTTTGGCACTACGACCGTGAAATGTTAGCAGGGCGGCGGCGCCGGTGCCGCCGAAAACACCTAACCACCCGTGCGAGATTCGTGTCGCACGGTGAGCATCGAGACGCGGGGGCCGTCTACACTCTTGACGCGGAGGATGACACCGTCGGCCTCGACGGTGTCGCCGGGCTCGGGCGGGCGGCCCAGAGAGCCAAGGACGTAGCCGCCGATAGTGTCGAAGTCCTCGTGCGGGAGGTCCAGCTCGAAGTACTCGTTCACCTCGGTAATAGGGATGCGACCGTCCACGGCGTATACGCCCTCCCCGAACTCCTCGATAGCCGCCTCCCCCTCGTCGAACTCGTCCTGGATCTCCCCGACGATCTCCTCCAGCACGTCCTCTATCGTGATGAGCCCCTCGACGCTGCCCCACTCGTCTATGACGATAGCCATCTGCAGCTTGCGCTGTTGGAACTCGCGCAGGATCTGCTCTATGGGCTTGTTCTCCGGGACGACGAGGCAGTCCCGGATAATGGACCTGATGTCAAAGTGGTCCGGGTTCTCGCGCGCCGCCCGCAGGAGGTCCTTGACGTGAACGGCGCCGAGTACTTGGTCTAGGTCCTCCTCGTAGACCGGGTAGCGCGTGTAGCGCCCGAAGACCGCCACGTCCACCATCTCGCGCAGGGGGAGATCCACTCTGAGCGCCTCGATATCCGGACGGGGCACCATGATCTCGCGCGCCACCCTGTCCCCGAAGTCGAAGACGTTGTTGAGGTACTCCCGCTCCTTGGGCTCCAGCTCGCCAGAGGCGGTGGCCGAGGAGATCATGATCCTCAACTCCTCCTCGGAGTGGGCCTCCATCTCCCCGCCGAGCTTGATGCCCCACGGCCTGAGCACGAAGTTCGTCGAGGCGTTGACCACCCACACGAGCGGCCTGAAGAGGACCATGAAGATCCTCAAGGGGCGGCTGATCCAGAGCGAGGTCGCCTCGGCCCTCTGGATAGAGAAGTACTTGGGCGCCTGCTCCCCGAAGACGAGGTGAGCGTAGGTTATGATCGCGAACCCCACTACGAAGGCGATGATGCTCACTACGCGCTCGTTGGTTATGCCAGCGGCCCCGAGGAACGGCTCGATGAGGTGGGCCACGGCCGGCTCGCCTACCCACCCGAGGCCAAGGGATGCCATCGTGATTCCGACCTGGCACACGGAGAGGTAGGCGTCGAGGTCCCGCAGAGCGTCGCGCACCACCCTCGCCCGAACACTGCCCTCCTGCTCTAGCTGCTGGATGCGCGAGTCCCGCACCCGCACGAGGGCGAACTCGGCGGCCACGAAGAAGCCGTTGAGGCCCACGAGAAACAGGGCCAGTAACAGGTTAAACCAGGATAAGAAGGGCTCTTCCAATTCTATGGACCTACACCGGTGGTGCGGCGTTGGCGCGCGCGTCGGGGATCGGGAAAGAGCGGTTCGTCCATCACGTTACGAGCCCCATTATACCGTAGCCGCGCCCGGATAAACATCCCGAGCCCTCTCGGAAATCCACGCAGCCCGTCTCTGTGAGGATTTCCATGTACTTCATAGCCGGAGCGCATTGCCCGGATCCGGGCTGTTGGCAGAAGCGAGGACGAGAGGAGTTCCGATCTCGAGCCTCGCATCGGCAAGCAGGAGAGAAGCCGGCGGTCACTTCGAGACGCGGGAATATATCGACTATCGTGTCATCGAACCGAAAGGCGGCGAGATCGGTAGACTCTGTGCCCGCGGCAGCTCGAGGCGGAACATGGCTCCTCCTCCCCCGGCGTTCTCCGCGATGAGATCTCCGTCTTGCGCACGGGCGAGGTCGCGAGCGATGGTGAGCCCGAGGCCCGTCCCACCGCTGGCGCGACTCCTGGCCTTATCGGCCCGGTAGAAGCGCTCGAAGATGCGGGGCAGGTGTTCGGGAGATATGCCGGGCCCGGAGTCTCTAACTGCGGTCTCGACGACGGCGCCGCGCGCCCGGACAGTTATGGTCACGCTGCCTCCTTCGGAGGCGTGCGCCAGGGCGTTGTCGAGGAGCACGGCCAGTATCTGCTCCGTGCGCACCGGATCGCCGCGGACCGCCAGCTTTGCAGGAGCCTCCATATCGACCCGCATGTTCGCAGAGCTCATCCGCCACTTGAAGCGGTCTGTAACGTCCGAGATCACGGTCATCAGGTCGAATTCCTTCATTTTGACGGGGAGATTACCGGCGTCGAGGCGAGCCACGAGCAAGAGATCGGAGAGCACGGCGCTCATCCTGTCGGCTTCGACGAGCACGTCGTCGGCCAGCTCCTGGTCTTCGGGATCTTCGAGCCCGCGCTGCAGGACCTCCGCGTCGGCCCGGATGATCGTAAGTGGGGTCTTTAGTTCGTGGGAGGCATCGGCAATGAAGGCGCGCTGCCTCTCGAACGATTCCCGTACCGGCCTGACTCCCCGGCCAGCCATGTACGCGCCGCCGATCGCGGCCAGACCCAGTCCGCCGATACCCAGGGGGAGGAGGACGAGAACGAGCTCGTTGACCGTGTTTCTGACCCTTTGCAGCGATCGCGCGTACTGCATGATCCCGACTAACTGGCCCGAGTCGTCGTACATGGGTATGCTCACGACCCGCGTGCTGACGTCCGATCCCTGGACCGTTGCCGCCACCATCTCTTTTCTCTGAAGAGATTCTTCAAACAGATCTCTGTCGGGAAGGCCGAGGGACGTGGTTGTCACGTTGCGCGCCATGACGCCTCCACCGGGTCGGAGCGCTATCCAGCCGAACTCGTCAGACTTCGTGGCGAGCAGTTCGCTCTCGCTTCCTTCCAGAAGGTTTTTCGTCGTGTTCCTGGCTTCCTGAGCGAGGAGTTCGTCCTGTTGAGCGATGAGCGCTCTAGAGAAGCCGAAGACGGCTACCAGGCCCAGAAGGAGGAGCGTGAACGCGAAGATGCCCACGTACCCGATCGTGAGCTGCGTGCGGATGCGGGTCTCGTTCAATGCCCAGACCGGGGTTCGAAGGTGTAGCCCGCGCCGCGCACCGTGCGTATGCGGGAAGGCTCTCCCTCCCGGTCGATCTTCTTGCGCAGGTAGGAGACGTACAGGTCTACGACGTTGGTGTAGACGTCGGTGGAGCCGTCCCAGACGGTGTCCAGGAGCACCGAGCGGGTGAAGACCTGCCCCGGGCGCCGGAGCAGGGTGGCGAGCAGGGCGAACTCCCGGGCGCTCAGGTCTACACGCTCGCCGTCGCGCCAGACGACGTGGCGGTGCGGGTCGAGCGTCACGTCCCCGGCCGACAGGACCGGGTCGGTCTTCGTCTGCTCCCGCGACCACCGCGAGAGGGCTCGCACCCGGGCCAGAAGCTCGGGAAAGGCGAACGGCTTGGGGAGATAGTCATCGGCCCCTGCGTCAAGCCCCTCGACGCGGTCCTCTATCTGGGTGCGGGCGGTTAACATCAAGATCGGCACGCTCATCCCGGCCGCGCGAATCCTGCGGATCACCTGGATTCCGTTCAGGTCCGGGAGCATCCAGTCCACTATCAAGAGGTCGAAGGAATCGACCAGGGCGCGCGCGAGGGCTGTCTTGCCGTCCCTGACCGTCTCCGCGGCGTAACCCTCTTCCTTGAGCACGCGCGCGATCAAGGTCGCAAGACGCGCCTCATCTTCCACAACAAGTATCCGCATCATCGTTACTACCCCATTATCGTCGCTACTATGGTCCACGACTACGATCGCTGTGGAGATTCTCATGGTTCTTCCAGACCGCAAGCTTACCGCCGAAGGTTAGCTGTGGTCGGCGGATCTGTGGCACGGTCCCCGTAATAGGAGCGGGACGGGGAGGAGACGAGGCGAGCTGAATATCGATCTGTAGAAGGATGCGAAAGAACCGCCGGACGACGCTAATGGAGGGAGAGTGATCCCACCTGCGGTACCCGGCCTCGCCAGCATCCTTTCTGTGAAAACCCTCATGAGCTTCCAAGACGATTCACATGACCGAAGGCCACACTAATAATTCGAACAGGAGACCGGCGGCGAACAAGGAGTGTTAGGTAAATGGGAATAATCTCCTGGGTAGTGGTCGGACTCATAGCCGGGTTGCTGGCCAAGTGGTTCATGCCCGGCACCGGGCCGGGCGGCTTCATCGTCACCATCCTCATAGGGATGGCGGGCGCCTCCATCGGGGGGTTCGTCATAAGACTTTTCGGCGGCGCCGGAGCGACGGGCTTCAACGTCTGGTCCATCCTGGTCGCGACGGTGGGTGCGATCTTCCTGCTGGTCCTCTACGACCTGGTCGTCCGACGAACCGCGTAAAGTGAGCTGCCGATGCGCCGCGCAATCCTCTTTCTGGGAGAATCGAACAGGCAGTCTCCCAAAAGCGGGAAGACCCGACAGGCAAGAACTTGCGTCCCATTGGACCGTAGTTACGAGAGGATGCTTTCCTCGGAACTACTCTCGCCGCTCCGAGGAGCGGCGTTGCCTTGAGCCGGAGCGAGACAGCTTGTGGAGCCTCGAGAGCGATGCGAGTGAGGCACAGCAGCTTCCAGGTTGGTCAGTAGGTGCCAGCGTATCTCGCAACCCATATTGGTTGATAGTGAAGCGTAGAAGCGGCAGGTTGGAAGTGCTGGTTGCGAGGCTGCCCGACGGCCGGAGCATGCTACCGGTCTTCAGCTTCGAGGAGGAGGCCACCTTCTACCTGCGCAACGGTATCCGGGGTAGCTGGCACCTGCGGCGAACCCAGGCCGGAGAACTCGTCTCCCTGCTCTGCAGCCTCTGTAGCAAAGTCGAACTCGTAGCTCTCGATCCGATACCAGGCGTCGAGACCGGCATGTTGAACGGGCTATTGAGCCTGGAGCGGGAGAGGTTCGTGGCCTTCCTCCTCTGCAAAGCTGTCTCCGGGCGCTCTCCAGGTACCCCAGCTCCGGTTGATACCACGTCTTGCGAGGAACTTGCTGATCCGTCGCCGGAGGTAAGGGCAAGGAACCTGACTAGCGAGCTGCAGGGACACAACCCGCAAGAACAGACCCATCGACTGCCAGATCCCCGCGAAAAGGCGGCCTCAGACCCGACGTCGAAGGCCTGAGAGCCGTCGCCGTCTTAGCCGTGCTGCTCTACCACGCTGGCCTGGACGCCACCTCGTCGCAGCCGGGCCTCTCTCTATTGTTCTAGAAGTCTACTCTGCTTACTTAGGCGAGCCCTTCTGCCTCGTACTCGCGCAGGAATCCCTCGAAGAGGCGTCTGTGGCCCTGCTCGTCGTGCAGGATCCCGATAACTATATCCTGGGTGACGGGGTCTACGCCCTCGGTCTCCTCGACGATCCGGGTGTAGTGCTGGATGGCGCCGTCCTCGGCGTCGATGACGCCCTTTATGACGTGGACGACGTCGATCTGGTCCTCCGCCGGCTGCAACTTGTCCTGGGTGGCCTTGAAGTCCATCGAGCCGGGCACCACGCCATAGAGCTCTTTAATGCGCGCCGCGAACTGCTGCGCGTGAGTGAGCTCCTCCTGGACGTCTTCCTCGATGTTCTCCTTGACCTCCTGGGCCCGTACGCCGTCGGGGTTTATGGAGTTGGTGACGTAGTTCATGACCGTCTCGAGCTCCATAAAGTACGCCGTCTTGAGCAGTTCGACGATCGCCTCGCGCCTCTCGGTTAGCTCCTGCGAGAGGATCCCCTCGCCACCCCTGTTGGTCTCCACGTCGTAGACCTCCTACTTCCGTCTCAAGGTTACGCTTAGATGGTACCCACGCCACCCACAGCTAAACGTGAAGCACAGTACAGACGGACCGGGATTCCCTCAGACGATCGCGGTCTCCTCGCCGCGCATGCTCTTTGGCTTGTAGCGCTCGACATAGTTACGGTAGGCTTCGACCTCGCTCTTCGCGCGGTCCTCGCTCCAGCCCAGGTGCTTGACGGCGACCCCGGCTGCGGCCTCGTCGACGTCGAGACCCACGCTCGGCCCCAACCCGACCATCGTGCGCCTGAGCAGCACGTCGGCGAGCGTCTGGGCCAGTTCGCGCCGGAAGGCGTAGAGCACCTCGGCGCCGATGATGCCGCTCTCGACGGTGGCTGAGGGACCGAGGGGCATCTTGAGCGACGGGTCGTCGCCGGCCATCTCGAGCACCTCCGGCGCGCGGACTCCATAGAGCTTGAGGAGCCTCTCGGCCAGCTCGTCCGTGAGGTCGCTCGTGGCCTTGAACCAGGCGGCGAAGGTCTCGAATTCCTCCGTCTCGCCTCCCGGCAACGGCACCTTCGAGGTGCGACTCTTCGGCGCCTCGCGGCCCAGCTTCTCGTAGACCATGTCCACCGTCTGTCGGGAGAGGTTGCGGTAGGTCGTCAGCTTTCCGCCGACGATCGATATCAGGCCGTCCACCCTGGGGACGCCCTCCCCGATGCTGCTCCGCTTTGTCCCTATCCCCTTGCCACGAGCGTGGTCGTAGACGATGTGGCTTCTCGTAACAGAGCCCTCGGAACCCTCGGGCTGGTAAGGGAGCGGACGAACGCCAGAGTAGGTAAAGAGCACGCTCTCGCGCGTGAGGTTCGCCTCCGGGATCACGAAGTTCGTCTCGTCTATGAGGTACTCGATCTCCTCTTCGTCCGCTACGACGCGGTCGAGGTCCCCGCCGTAGCGGATGTCGGTGGTACCGATCAGGTAGCGTCCGTTCCACGGCACGATGAAGTAGGGTCGGCCGTCCCTGCGCGCCTCGACGTAGAGGGCCTCGTTCTTCGGGGCGCCGGGGAAAGGGTCCACGATCAGGTGGCTGCCCTTGGTGCCGCCGATCATGCGCCCCTCGTGTATCTCCCCGAGCACCTCGTCTACCCAGGGACCGGCCACGTTGACGGTAACGGGCGCGTGCGCCTGGTAGCCGCCGCCGAGGACGTCTGTGAACTCGACGCCACTCACGCGCCCCCCGTCAAGGACAAGCTGGTTCACCTTGCAGTACGTCAGGACGACGGCGCCATGTTCGCGAGCGGATATCGCGTTCTCTACGGCGATTCTCTCGGCATATTCGACCTGGGCGTCGTAGTAGAAAGCCGCGCCGAGCAGGCCTTCGGGGTTGAGACCCGGCTCGCGCTCGAGGGCCTCTTCACGGTTGAGCATATGGTGGTTGTCCAGGCTCTTGTCCACGGAGAGGGTGTCGTAGCCGATCATGCCGAGCCGGATCATGAGCGGGCCGTGCTTGGCGCGCTCGTAGATCGGGACGAGGAAGCCCAAGGGTTTCACCAGGTGCGGGGCTATGTGGAGGAGTATCTCCCTGTCTTTCAGGGACTCGCGCACGAGCGACACCTCATAGTACTCCAGGTAGCGCAGGCCGCCGTGGATCAGGCGCGTCGCCCACTGCGTCGTACCGCTGGCTACGTCCCCCTTGTCGAGCAGCAGCACGGCGAGGCCGCGCATCGCGGCGTCCCGGGCGATCCCGGAACCGTTTATCCCGGCCCCGACGACGATAAGGTCGAACGGGTAGTCCCCGATGTCCTGCGGCACTCTGCTGAGCATAACCGCCTCCTCCTTAATCCCCGTGCAGCTTCGACTCGGTGCGGGCCTCCATCGCGGCCTCGACGCACTCCTCTGCGTCCGAGCCAGCCGAGGCCAGGACCCCTGCGGCGAAGGCACCCTCGACCAGCGGCGCGTCCACGAGGCGAACCCCTTCTCTCCTCTGCGAGGATAGCATCTCGATAACGGTCTCGGCGGAGAGCACGGCCGAGCCCAAGTCCATGAAGACGAGCACCTCGTCGGCCTCCAGTGACTCTATGGCGCTCTGGATCTTCTCGGGGTCGGTTCCGAAGCCACCGGCGGCGTCGCCTCCGACCGCCGCTATCTCGACCTCCCCCGCCATCTGCCGTACCAGCTCGGCTGTTCCCTCGGCTATCTGCGGGCTGTGCGAGACGAGCACGAGCCCGACCATCAGGAGGAACCTCCCAGGGAGCGGGCCGCCGCGTCCAGCAGGTAGTAGGTCGAGGTCGCCCCGGGGTCCTGGTGCCCTGCCGAGCGCGGTCCCAGATAGCTGGCCCGGCCCTTCCTGGCGACCAGGGGGATGGTAGCCTCCGCGCCCTCCTTCGCGGCCTCGGCCGCAGCCCGGAAGACACCCGCCACGCTGCCTTTAGCTTCGCTGGCCGCGCCTTTTGCGGCCTCCGCCGCGGGCGCGAGAGCGTCGACGATGGTCTTGTCCCCCACCTCGGCCTTGCCGCGCTGCTTGATGCCGCCCAGGGCCGCTTCGAGCGCCTCGGCTGCGTCCTCAGCCGAGAGCTCGTCCTTGCCCTGGAGCGTGGTCGAGGCGCGCAGGAACGCCGTGCCGTAGAGCGGGCCGGCGGCGCCGCCGACCTTGCTGATCAGCGCCATCGAGACCGCTTTCAGGGCGTCGGCCGGGGTGGCGGGGTTCGCGCCGTCGAGGCGCTCGAGGGCGGCCTGGAAGCCCCGATGCATGTTCGTGCCGTGGTCGCCGTCCCCGATCTCCGAGTCGAGCTTGGTCAGGTAGCGTCTGTGCTCCTCCATAGCGGCGGCCATGTCCCTGATGATGCTAATGGTGTCTTGTGTGGATCCCAAAGAGACCTACCTTTCTCGTTCTATGAGCTTCTCGCGTACCTCGTGCTTGAGGACCTTGCCGAGGGCGTTGCGCGGCAACGCTCCCACGAACTCCACCTGGCGGGGCTTCTTGTACCCCGCGAGGTCCTCTCTGCAGAAGTCGACTACCTTCTCTTCGGTTAGAGCGTCGTCGTCACGCACGACGGCCGCGGTCACCTTCTCCCCGAACTCCTCGTCGGGCAGACCCACCACGGCTACCTCCGCGACGCCCGGGCATCCCTCCAGGAGCTCCTCGACCTCTCTGGGATAGACGTTGTAGCCGCCCGTGATGATTAGCTCCTTCTTGCGGCCGGTGATCCTGAAGTACCCATCCTCGCTCACGCTCCCGAGATCACCGGTCTTGAACCAGCCCTCGTCGTCGAGGCTCTCGGCGGTAGCCTCGGGCCTCTCCCAGTACCCCGCGAAGACGTGGGGACCGCGGATCTCGACCTCACCGACCTCTCCGGCGGGCAGGATCTCTCTGGTCTTTAGATCCACGACCCGCGCCTCCTGGCCCGGGAATGGCATGCCGACGGTGCCAGGCCTGCGCTCGCCGTCGTAGGGGTTGGTCAGGTTCATCCCCGTCTCGGACATGCCGTAGCGCTCCAGGATGCGCTGCCCGAACCCTTTCTCGAATCCCTCGAAGGCCTGTGG
>DASTQK010000342.1:0-7357 GCA_035761765.1 Rubrobacteraceae bacterium | reverse complement strand
GGGTCGCGATAGCGGGTGTGATCGCCATGCGAACCCCGGTCCTGGTGCTCGACGAGCCGATGGCAGGTCTCGACCCGCGTGGCAGGCGCGAGCTGCTGGGTCTGCTGCGCAGGCTCGCCGACGACCGCGACCTCACCCTGGTGGTCTGCTCCGCCTCTCTGGGCGAAGCAAGCCTCCTGTGCGACCGGGTCGTGGTCTTGAGCGAAGGCCGGAAGGTCATGGACGGAGCCTTGCGCGAGGTCCTGCGAGAGGCGGACCGCCTCGCGGCGCTCGACGTCACGCTCCCCGAGCCGGTGGAGGGAGCCAGGGAGCTCAGGAAACTCTTCTCCGACCTTCCGGCCGACATCCTGACGGAGAAGGAGCTCGAGACGGAGCTGCTAGAGAGGCTCGGAGCGGCGTAGTGCTCGAACTGCAGCGTAACGTCGTCTTCGGACAGTTCGTCGAGACGGGCTCCTTCATCCACCGCATGGACCCCCGCATAAAGCTCGCCGCCACGTTCGTGATGCTCGTAGCCTCCTTCGTCATAGACGATTTTCTAGGCTTCGCGGTGGCGCTGGCGCTGCTGGCGCTGATCCAGATCGTCTCCCGCATCCCGCTCGGCTACCTTCTGCGGGGCTCCGGCTTCTTCGTCGGCTTCCTGCTCTTCATCCTGGCCTTCCAGGTCCTCTTCTATCCCGGTGAGGTCTCCGGGTACCTGTGGCGCTGGGGGATACTCTCCGTCTCGACCGAGGGGCTCAGAGCCGCCGGGCTACTCGGCCTGCGCGTGATCTTCCTCTACTACGTCACGACCATGCTGATGCTGACGACCTCGCTGGTAGATCTGACGAACGGGCTGGAGCTCATCTTCGGACCGTTGCAGCGGCTCAGAGTTCCGGTCAACGAGCTCGTCCTCGTCTTCGTCATCGCGATCAAGTTCGTCCCGATCTTTATCGAGGAGGTCGAGCGCCTCGCCCGCGCCCAGACGGCCCGCGGCGTCCCCTTCGACGAGGGCGGCGCTCTCAAGCGTGCCCAACGTCTCGGGCGCCTTCTCGTTCCGATCTTCATCGGCGGCTTCGCCCGCGCCGACGTCCTGACTACGGCCATGAACACCCGCTGCTACCGTGGCGGCCGCTACCGCACCAAGTTCCGCCAGATGAACACCACACCCTCGGACTGGCTGATTCTCGGCCTGGTCATGATCTGGATGACCGCGGCGTGGCTGGTCTAGCACTCAGCTCTGAGCGATCAACACGCAGCTACAACGTTTCTCTGCGGCGGCGTTCGGTGCCGTAGGGGTGACCGGTGTGGAGGCGCTCTATGGAGCTTATGGCGTCTATGCGCTCGAGCGCCAGGGTGTCGGCGGCGACGTGGGTGGGCACGCTGTCGCGTCTGGCGATGGCGATTATGCTCTTCACGGAGTCGTAGATGCGCATGACGCGCTTGGTGGCGCGCGTCTCGTTGTAGCCCTCCAGCTCGTCGGCTACGTTTATGAGGCCCCCGGCGTTTATGACGTAGTCGGGTGCGTAGAGTATGCCGCGCCTGGCGAGTTCTTCGCCGTGGCGGGGCTCGTGCAGTACGTTGTTCGCGCTGCCGGCGATGATCCGGCACCGCAAGTGCGGGAGGCTCTCGTCGTTGACTACGGCGCCGAGGGCGCAGGGGGCCAAGATGTCGCAGGGCATGCCGAGTATCTCGTCGGGATCTACTATCTTTGCCCCGAACTCCCGCCGCGCTTTGTCACCTACCTCCTCGCGCAGGTCGGTGACGAAGAGACTCGCCCCTTCTCTGTGTAGCATCTCGCACAGGTGCCAGCCTACGTGCCCGAGCCCCTGGACCGCGACGGTCTTGTCCAGGAGGGAGGTGCTGCCGAAGACCTCTTCGGCGCAGGCCTTCATGCCCTGCAGTACGCCCAGAGCGGTGAAGGGCGAGGGGTCGCCCGAGCCGCCGTGGGTGACGTCCACGCCGACGACGTGGGAGGTCTCGATGCGGATGTTCTCCATGTCCTCCGTCGAGGTGCCGACGTCCTCGGCGACGATGTAGCGGCCACCGAGAGTCTCCAGGTAGCGCCCGAAGGAGCGGAAGAGCTCCTCGGACTTGTCGCGCTCCGGGTCGCCGATGATGACTGACTTCCCGCCCCCGAGGTTGAGGCCGCTCGCGGCGGCCTTGTAGGTCATTCCCCGAGCCAGGCGCAGTACGTCCACTACGGCCTCGTCCTCCGAGGCGTAGGGGTACATCCGGCAGCCGCCCAGAGCCGGACCCAGCGTGGTGTCGTGGATCGCGATCACGGCCCGCAACCCCGTGGCCTTGTCGTGGCAGAAGACGAGCTGCTCGTAACGGTACTCGGCGAGCTTCTCGAAGACCTGCATACCGGCTCCTTTCCCCGGTCCGGAGATTCTCTCCGGGACCTCATTTTACTACCTCGCTCGCCCGCTCAGCCGGGAAAACGCCAGGGGGACGCGTGCTAGAATGCCTGCTGCTATGCAGGATGAGAGGCTGGGGGAAGGCACGACCGCGGGCAAGATCGAGGGTCTCGAGCGTCTGCGCGAGGCTGCAGCGAACCCGGCCCCCGAGCAGGCGATCCGTCGCCAGCGCGAGCGCGGCAAGCTCACGGCGCGGGAGCGCATCGAGCTCCTGCTCGACCCCGGCACCTTCGTCGAGCTCGACCGTTACCGGGTGCACCGTTCGCACAACTTCGGGCTGGAGGAGAACAAGCCTCTGGGTGACGGTGTGATCACGGGCTATGGGGAGGTCTCGGGACGCAAGGTCTGCGTCTTTTCCCAGGACTTCACGGTCTTCGGCGGGTCTTTGGGCGAGGTGTACGCGCAGAAGATCTGCAAGGTCATGGACCTCGCCCTGAATACCGGCTGCCCGGTTATCGGGATCAACGACTCCGGCGGGGCGAGGATACAGGAAGGCGTCGTCTCCCTGGCCGGTTACGCGGACATCTTCCACCGGAACGTGCTCGCGTCGGGGGTCATACCCCAGATCTCCATCGTCATGGGACCGTGCGCGGGTGGCGCAGTCTACTCTCCCGCGATAACCGACTTCATCTTCATGGTCGAGGAGACGAGCCACATGTTCATCACGGGCCCGGACGTCATAAAGAGCGTTACCGGCGAGGAGGTCTCCTTCGAGTCTTTGGGGGGAGCCGGGACCCACAACACCCGCTCCGGCGTCGCGCACTTCGCCGCGCCCGACGAGGAGAGTTGCCTCTCGGACGTGCGCTACCTCCTCTCCTTCCTCCCCGAGAACAACCTGGAGATGGCCCCGTACTACGAGCCGGCGGACTCCCCGGAGCGGATGGAGGAGGAGCTGGCGGCCCTCATCCCCGATTCTCCCCAGCGGCCCTACGACATGAGGCGGGCGGTGGAGCTCGTCGTGGACGAAGGGGAGTTCTACGAGGTGCAGGAGGGCTGGGCGCAGAACCTGGTCGTCGGCTTCGCCAGGCTCGACGGGCACGCACTAGGGGTGGTGGGCAACCAGCCCATGGTGCTCGCCGGGACGCTGGATATAGACGCGAGCGTCAAGGGGGCGCGGTTCGTCAGGTTCTGTGACGCGTTCAACATCCCGCTGCTCACGTTCGTGGACGTGCCGGGGTTTTTGCCGGGCACGGACCAGGAGTGGGGTGGGATCATCAGGCACGGCGCCAAGCTCCTCTACGCCTTCTCCGAAGCGACGGTGCCCAAGATGACCGTCATAACCAGGAAGGCATACGGCGGGGCCTACGACGTCATGAACTCCAAGCACATAGGCGCCGACGTCAACGTCGCCTGGCCGACGGGGGAGGTCGCGGTCATGGGCGCCTCGGCGGCGGTGGGCATCATCTTCCGGCGCGAGATCTCGGAGGCAGAAGATCCCGAATCCAGACGGGCCGAGCTCATCGAGTCTTACGAGGAGCAGTTCAACAACCCGATGGTAGCAGCCGGGATGGGCTACATAGACGACGTCATAGACCCGCGCGAGACCAGACCTTACCTCATCAAAGCGCTCCAGATGGTCCGGACCAAGCGCCCCGAGCGTCCGCCGCGCAAGCATGGAAACATCCCGCTTTGAAAGTCGAGCCTGACCCGACGCTCGAGGAGGCCGCCGCGATAGTGGCGGCGCTGGAAGCGCTGCGCTCGAGAGAGCCGAAGGATACGACCTCTCTGCACCGTAGCCGCTGGAGGCTTGCCGGCCTGTTCGGGCACGAGGTGCCTCCCGGGATGAAGCTGGAGGGCTCGCTCTGGTCCTACTCCAGCTGGGAAGGGATGGCCTGAGGGTGTTCGAGAAGGTTCTGGTAGCGAACCGCGGTGAGATCGCCGTCCGTGTCATCCGGGCTCTGAGAGAGATGGGGCTGGCGAGCGTCGCCGTCTACTCCGACGCTGACCGCGAGGCGCTGCACACCCGCCTGGCCGACGAGGCTTACCACGTCGGGCCGACGCCAGCCGCCGAGAGCTACCTGAGGATAGAGAAGCTGCTCGAGGTGGCCGGGAGGAGCGGCGCAGGGGCCGTGCACCCGGGCTATGGTTTCTTGGCCGAGAGCCCCGCTTTCGCGCGGGCCGTAACAGAGGCTGGCTTGACCTGGATCGGACCGCACCCCGAGGCTATAGAGGCGATGGGGAGCAAGGTAGAGTCGAGGCGTATCATGGCGCGGGCTGGTGTGCCCGTTACGCCCGGCACCGAAGGGCCGATAGCCTCTCCGGAGGAGATCCCCGGCTTCGCCGCAGAGCACGGCTACCCGGTGGCGGTAAAGGCAGTCGCAGGTGGCGGCGGCAAGGGCTTCGCCGTTGCCACCGACAAGACGGAGGCCGAAATGGCCTTCGAACGGGCCAGGAGGGAGGGCGAGGCTTACTTCGGCGACGGGTCGGTGTATCTGGAGCGCTACCTTCACTCCCCGAGGCATATCGAGATACAGGTGCTGCGCGACAGGCACGGGGCAGCGGTTCACCTCGGCGAGCGCGACTGCTCCATCCAGCGCAGGCACCAGAAGCTCGTCGAGGAGTGCCCGAGTCCGGGGCTCGACCCAGAGATGCGCGAGAGGATGGGTGAGGCCGCACTCCACGCCGCCGAGGCCGTCGGCTACGACAACGTCGGCACCGTCGAGTTCCTCGTCGAGGGGGACGAGTTCTTCTTTCTGGAGATGAACACGCGGGTACAGGTCGAGCATCCCGTTACCGAGGAGGTGACCGGCGTAGACATCGTGCAGACCGGCATCCGCATCGCCGCCGGCGAGACGTTGTCGTTCCTGCAGGAGGACGTCTCCTGGCGGGGACACGCCATCGAGGCGCGCATCAATGCTGAGGACCCGGCGAACAACTTCGCCCCGAGCCCTGGCATCGTGACCCGCTACGAGGAGCCGGGCGGGCCCGGCATCAGGGTGGACTCTTCTTTGCGAGGACCGGGGACCGTGCCCGAGGCGTATGATCCCCTTGTCGCCAAGCTCATCGCGCGTGGCGCGGACAGGGGGGACGCACTGCGCAAACTTCGCCGCGCCCTCTCGGAGTTCAGGGTAGAGGGGATCGCCACGACGCTCCCGTTCCACAGGGCGCTCCTCGAAGACAGGGTCTTTCTCTGCGGCGAGTACACGACCGGGTTCGCGGCCGAGCGTCTTTCGGGGATGGAGGTAGAGACCTCGCCCGCTCCCGTTACGGGCGAGGGTGCCGGCAAGCAGAGCCGGGAGGTCGAGGTAGAAATCAACGGCAAGCTTTTCAGGGTCCGCCTCTACGAGGAGAAAGATCGCAAACAGGGCCAGCCCGTGCGGCGCAAGGGCGGGGTGACGCAGCGGGCGGCGATGGGGGGAGGGGCGGTCCTGGCTCCGATGCAGGGAACCATCGTCAAGGTGCTCGTCGAGGAGGGCCAGGAGGTCGCGGCGGATCAAGCGGTATGCCTCCTCGAGGCGATGAAGATGGAGAGCGAGATCCGGACCCAGAAGGCGGGCAGGATCAAGGAGGTGCTCGTCGGGGTCGGCAAGACCGTCAGCTCCGGCGAGCCCCTCGTGGTCCTGGAGTAGGATCCCCGCGTCTCCATGGTCGAGTACGCTGGAGCCTACGAGTGGCGAGGTGAGGGCGAAGAGGCCGAGGTAGTCCTCTACGCTACGGGCGAGGAGGTCGCCGACGCCGCCTTCTGGCGCGTCGCGCCCATCACCACTCTCCCCGGCGTCGAGGGCCCCGTCTACGCGGCCGCTTCGTCGGAGGGGCTCGGTTGGGTAGCCTCGGCTTCGCACGCGGCTCCTGACCTCGTCTCCATCCCCGAGCGCGGTCTGCTCCTCGTGGCCGACGTCCCCGCGGAGAGCGTCGGGTTGCCCCCGACGGGGATAACCGACCTCGCCCTGCGAGACCTCGGCGAGGCCGGCCTGAAGCTGCCATCCCTGAACGACGCCGGCGCGCGGAGGGTATGCGAGGAGGGAGCGCGCGCCGCGGCCGAGGACGGCTTGATCGAGGAAGAGGAACTGGGCTCACTACGTCCCGCCGATGGCTCCGCCGATGCCCTCGGGCGCCGGGCGCTCGCCACCGGGCGAGCGGACTGGGAGGGGCAAACCGGCCTATACGCTGCGGTGGTCGCGGGGGTACTGGATACCGAAGGGGCGGAGACCTTGGGTCTGGAACGGGGTATGCTCGCGCTCGTGGTACGGGCAGGCGCCGGGGATCTCGGCCGGCTCGCTCTGTCCGCCCACCGGGAGCGCATACTGGGCAGGATCCGGGCAGGGGTGGATTTCGGCGCGCAGGAGGATCTGCCTGCCGCGCCCGCGGAGACGGAGGAGACCGCCGATCTCTTGGCGGCCGTAGCGGCGGCGGCCAACTTTGCCGACGGCCGCGCCGCCCGAGCCCTGTACGCGCTGCGGCGGATACTTGGGGACGTGACCGGGGGCCTGAGCCTCCGCGCAGCGTGGAAGGTCGGCGGGATCGAGGACCACGCTTCCTCGCTCGTGCACCGCGGGGGCCTCGCGGTGGTGGGGGAGGGGGAGGTACTGGTCTCGGGTGGTAGCGTCGCGGTGGGGACGGGTAAGATGTTCGGGAGCGCGCCCCCTTTCGGCGCCCCGGAGGACGATGGTAGCCATCCGTGGGAGGCGGCGGGGGTGCTGGAGCGTTGGGCGAACCTGGACCCGACAGAAGGCGGGGCCTGAGAACGTGGACTTGTTGATGGTGCGCGACCGCAAGACGGGCCGCTTCCTCTACACCGAGCGCCTCGAGCGCCGCCCCGGGGAGACATCCTGGGAGTACGTGCGTCGAAGCGTCCGCCGCGAGGCCCAGGTAAAGGAGCGGTTCAAGGGCGAGACGCTCCAGGTGCTTGTCGGGTGGGGGGCCGACTCCGTCGAGGAGTTCCTGGAGTCCTACCCCGAGTACGGGCCCGTGCAGAGAACCGACGACGAAGCCGGGTAGGTCGAATCCCCAGGTTCGCCGCG